>NZ_JAAIUZ010000013.1:0-268323 GCF_010894375.1 Stenotrophomonas sp. B1-1
TGCAGGCGCCTTCACAAGATACCTGCGCATACTTTCAAAGATCAGGGGAAGTGGCCTCAGCGCCGTTCCCGCGTGCTGCGAAGTTTCCTTCGTAGCGAGCCGCCCATTATGTCAGACTTTTTCAGTCTGTCAACACCTTCGTTCGATCATCTCGTTCGGCGGTGGTGGGCGCCCTGGTGTCGCTGGGAGGCCTTGGCGGCGAACCCTGCGACGGGGGAGGGAAAGTATGTCTCCGTTCGCCGCATTTGTGAAGGGGGTGTGGCAATTTTTTTTTACGGATGTTGCATTCGTTCATCCGAAGCAGGACGCAGGGCCGGCTGGCGCCGGCCCTGCCGCCCGATCAGGCCGCGACCAGGCGCACCCGGGCAAAGGTGCGCTTGCCAACCTGCAGCAGGCCTTCGAAGCCCGGCTGCAGCACCTGCTGGCCATCTTCCACCACCTCACCGTCCACCTTCACCGCGCGCTCCTTGAGCTTGCGGTTGGCTTCGGAGTTGCTGGGGGTCAGGCCGGCGGCGGTCAGCAGCGCGGCAATCCGCAGGCCCTCGGCCGGAATGGCCACGTCCTGCAGCGGCAGCTGGGTGATGTCACCCTGCCCGGTCACCGCGGCTTCCCAGCCAGCAATGGCCTGCTCGGCCGCAGCGGCGTCGTGGAAGCGGGTGGCCAGTTCACGGGCCAGGCGCAGCTTCACCACGCGCGGGTTCAGGGTGCCGGCAGCGACCTGTTCACGCAGCGACACGGCCTCGGCCTGGCTGATATCGAAGGACAGCAGCTCGATCCAGCGCCACATCAGGGCGTCGTCGACCTTCATGGCCTTGGTGACGATGTCGATGGCCGGTTCGCTGATACCAATGTAGTTGCCCAGCGACTTGGACATCTTGTTGACCCCGTCCAGGCCTTCCAGCAACGGCATGGTCAGCACCACCTGCGGCTTCTGGCCATGGTGCTCCTGCAGGCCACGGCCCATCAGCAGGTTGAACTTCTGGTCGGTACCGCCCAGTTCGACGTCCGCTTCCAGCGCCACCGAGTCGTAGCCCTGCACCAGCGGGTACAGGAACTCGTGGATGGCGATGGACTGCTGGGCCGCGTAGCGCTTGGCGAAGTCATCGCGTTCGAGCATGCGGGCCACGGTGTGCTGGCCGGCCAGGCGGATCATGTCGGCCGCGCCCATCTTGCCGAACCACTCTGAATTGAAGCGGACTTCGGTCTTTTCCCGGTCCAGCACCTTGAACACCTGCTCTTCATAGGTGCGGGCGTTGGCCAGCACGTCCTCGCGGCTGAGCGGCTTGCGGGTCAGGCTCTTGCCGGACGGGTCGCCGATCATGCCGGTGAAGTCACCGATCAGGAAGATGACCTGGTGGCCGAGGTCCTGGAACTGGCGCAGCTTGTTCAGCAGCACGGTATGACCCAGGTGCAGGTCGGGGGCGGTGGGGTCGAAGCCTGCCTTCACGCGCAGCGGGCGGCCTTCCTGCAGGCGCGCACGCAGATCCTCGAGCTTCAGGATCTCGTCGGCTCCGCGGCCGATCAGGGCAAGGGCTTCTTCAATCGAGGACACGTGACTACTCCCGGCAGTGCCGTTTCTTATGTGGGGTGTTAACGCCAAGTTAACCCGATTGGCTTCACAAAAGCCAATAGGCACAAGGGTTTGACGCGGTTTTCTCAGGTGTCTATGGTAACCGCCGAACAGGCCCGCGCTCCCGGGCCAGCCAGGAAAACACCGCTGATGCACAATTCCGACCAAGGGCGCGCACGCAAGCAGCGCTTCCAGGAACGACTCCACGTCCTGCACGACAACGCCCTGCACCGGAAGCTCAGGCAACACCTTCCCGCCGCTTTCAACGAGCGCTGGACCCGCCGCCACTGGATGCACGCGAGCCTGTTCGCGACCATCGGCGCGCTGGTGGCCACCATTGTTCCCGGCTTCTCGCACACCATCGATGCGCCCTACGCCGACAGCCACACCAGCCTGGCCCTGCCCTTGCCGCCGCTTGCGCAGGCGCGCCAGCAGCAGACCCCCGGCGACAGCTGGCAGGTGTTGCGGGTGCAGCGCGGCCAGACCCTGAGCGAACTGTTCGACCAAGCCGGCATTCCGGCCAGCACCCTGCACCGGGTGCTGGACCATCCCGGAGCGCGCGATTCGCTGACCAAGCTGCGCCCGGGCGCCGAGATCGCCTTCGACATGCCGCTGTCGGGCGACCTGCGCAGCATCCGCTTCGACCGCGATGGCGAGCACCGGGTGGAGCTGAGCCTGACCGGCAATGACATCAAGGAAAAGGTGACCCAGCGCGAGACCTCCACGCGCACGGTGGTCACCAGTGGCGAGATCACCAGTTCGCTGTATGCCGCGGCACGCCGTGCCGGGCTGTCGCCGTCGGCGATCGCGACGATGACCGACGACATCTTCAAGTACGACATCGATTTCTCGAAGGACCTGCAGCCGGGCGACCGCTTCAGCGTGGTGATGGACGAGACCTGGCGCGAAGGCGAGAAGGTCGATACCAGCAAGATCCTGGCGGCCACCTTCACCACCGGCGGCAAGACCTATTCGGGCTTCCGCTTCGAGCGCAACGGCAAGTCGGAGTACTACGACATCAACGGCCGTTCGCTGAAGAAGAGCTTCATCCGCATGCCGATTCCCTTCGCGCGCCTGAGCTCGACCTTCGGTGCGCGCAAGCACCCGGTGCTGGGCAAGATGCGCATGCACAAGGGCGTGGACTACGCCGCCCGCACCGGCACCCCGATCATGGCCGCCGGTGATGCACGCGTGCAGTTCGTGGGCGTGCAGCGTGGCTACGGCAACGTGGTGATCCTGGACCATGGCCGCGGCCACACCACCCTGTACGGGCACATGTCGCGCTTTGCCGGCATCAAGAACGGCCAGCGCGTGGCCCAGGGCACGGTGATCGGCTACGTGGGCTCCACCGGCCTGGCCACCGGCCCGCACCTGCACTACGAATTCCGCGTGAACGGCCAGCACCGCAACCCGCTGACGGTGACCATGCCGCCGCCGGAACCGCTGAAGGGTGCCGAGCTGGTGGCCTTCCGCGCGCAGACCGCACCGGCCATGGCGCGTATCCAGGGCATGGAAAAGCTGATCTACGCCGAGGCCAGCCCGGCCCCCGCCAGCCGCGAGGCCAATGCCACCGAGGTGGCCAGCGCCAAGGACGCCAAGGCGCCGGCCCGCAAGCGCGGCTGAGCCCCTGCGTTGACGAACAAGGACGTGGCAGCACAAGCTTGCCACGTCCTTTTTTTATGCCCGCCATGAACGCCGCTGCCGACCCGAACGCCCCCCTGTACCTTGGCCTGATGTCGGGCACCAGCGCCGATGGCATCGACGCCGCCCTGGTGCAGTTCCCCGCTGCCGGCGGCTGCCACTTCGTGCACGGGCTGACCGCGCGTTGGGAACCGGTGCTGCGTGCCCGGCTGGTCGCGCTGGGCGAAGGCGGTGCGCTGCAGTCGCTGGAAGAGCTGGGCGAATTGGATGCGCGGATCGCGATTGCCTTCGCCGGCGCGGCCAACCAACTGCTGGACGAGGCCGGGGTGGATCGCGCCCAGGTGCGGGCGATCGGCTCGCACGGGCAGACCGTGCGCCACCGGCCGCTGGCCGACCCGGCCTTCACCGTGCAGCTGGGCGATGGCAACCGGATTGCCGAGCTGACCGGCATCACCACCGTGTGCGATTTCCGCCGCCGCGACGTGGCCGCCGGTGGCCATGGCGCGCCGCTGATGCCCGCCTTCCACCTGGCCATGCTGGGCGCCGCCGATGAAGACCGCGCGGTGCTGAACCTGGGCGGCATCGGCAACCTGACCCTGATTCCCCGGCAGGGGGCGGTGCGCGGCTTCGACACCGGCCCGGCCAATGCACTGATGGATGCGTGGTGCCAGCGTCACACCGGCCGCAGCTTCGATGCCAATGGCGCGTTTGCCGCCAGCGGTGCGGTGGATGACAGCCTGCTGGCCGCCTGGCGGGCCGACCCGTGGTTCGATCTGCCGCCGCCCAAGAGCACCGGGCGCGAACAGTTCCACCTGGCCTGGGCCGAAGCGCACATGGGCGAGGGCCAGTTCAGTGCCGCCGATGTGCAGGCCACCCTGCTGGAGCTGACGGCGATGACCGTGGCCGATGCGCTGCTGGCGCAGCAGCCGGGCACGCGGCGGGTGCTGGTCTGCGGTGGCGGTGTACACAACGCACAGCTGATGCGGCGGTTGGCCGCGCGCCTGCCGGGCGTGCAGGTTGAATCCAGCGCGCGGCATGGGCTGGACCCGGAGTACGTGGAAGCAATGGGGTTTGCCTGGCTGGCCCAGCGCACGATGGACGGGTTGCCGGGCAACCTGCCGGCGGTGACCGGCGCGCAGGGTCCGCGGATCCTGGGGGCGATTCACCTGGCGTGAGGTCGGTGGCATCCGCCGGGGACGGCAGTCGAGCATGGCTCGACGCTACAAGGGCCTAATCAAAGCCCTGGCCGGCCGGCATGGCCTGCAGCGCGGCGATGGCCGCCGACAGCGCATCCACTTCGGGGTCGCCAAAGCCCGAGCGCACTTCCAGTTCACTGCTCAACAGCCCCTGCTCCAGCACCGCCTGGCAGGTCTGTTCGTGGGTCCAGCCGCGCGCGACCGCCACCCGCCGGATACGTTCCAGCAGCAGCGGATCGACGTCGTGCAGCACTATATCGGCCATGCTCACTCCCCGTTCGCAAGGCACCGCCCCCCCGGCGCACGTGGCGATCATCCCGCAGCCGGGGCGTGCAGGCAATCAGGGGGCGGCCGGCGGCCCGCGATCCAGGATGCGCGGCCACAGCCAGGCCAGCAGCAGCAGGGTCGGCACCACGGTGACCGCGCTGAGCATGAAGAAGGTGCTGTACGAGCTGGCTTCGACGATGTAACCGGACACGCCACCGACGAACTTGCCCGGCAGGTTGGCCAGCGACACCAGCAGCGCGTACTGGGTGGCGGTGAAATTGCGGTCGGTGAGCGAGGACATGAAGGCCACCAGCACGGTGCCGGCGAAGCCCTGGAACAGGTTGTCGGCGCTGAGCGCGGCATAGAACGCCCACAGCTGGCCCGGATTGTGCGCCATCAGCAGGAAGGCCAGGTTGGACAGGGCCACGCCCAGCGCGGCGACCAGCAGCATGCGACGGAAACCGAACGCGGCCACCGCGATACCGCCGAGGAAGGCGCCGCCAATGCCCATCCACACACCGAACAGCTTGGACACAGTGGCGATGTCGGCCTTGTCGAAGCCCGAATCCAGATAGAACGGGCCGGCCATGACCCCGATCACCTGGTCGGGGAACTTGAACAGGCCGACGAAGGCCAGCAGCCCCAGTGCCAGGGCGATGCCGTTACGGCTGAAGAAGCTGGTGATCGGCTGTACAAAGGCTTCGGCCACGTCGATGCGGCGCTGCACCGCGTTGGCCGGGCGATCGGGCTCGCGGCAGAACAGGGTGGCCAGGATCGGCAGCAGCATCAGCGCGGCCATGGCCAGGTAGGCCACGATCCAGCCTTCGAACTGGGCCAGGTACAGCGCACCGGCGCCGGCCAGGATCAGACCGATGCGGTAGCCCAGCGTATAGGTGGCCGCCAGGGCCGCCTGTGCGGTCTGCGGGGCGATCTCGATGCGGTAGGCATCGACCACCGAATCCTGGGTGGCGCCGGCGAAGGATGCGGCCAGCACCCAGCCCACCAGGGGCCACACGCCCTGTTCGGGGCGCACGAAGGCCAGCGCCACCAGGCCGACCAGCACCGCCACCTGCGACACCAGCAGCCAGGAGCGGCGGCGACCGAGCCGACCCAGCAGCGGGAAGGCGTACCGGTCCAGCAGCGGTGCCCACACGAACTTCAGCAGGTAGAAGAAGCTGGCCAGGCTGATCAGGCCGATGCTGCCCAGGTCCAGGCCGACATCGCGCAGGCGGGTGGACAGGGTCTGCGAGGCGATCAGCAGGAACGGCAGGCCGCTGCCGAAGCCCAGCAGGGCCATGGTCAGCGCCGACGGCGTGCCGAAGGCGCGCTTGATGCCGGCCCAACCCTTGTAGCTGGGCGCCGCAGCGGCCTCGGTCACAGGTCGTAGTCCACGGTGAACGGCGCGTGGTCTGAGAAGCGCTCGTCGCGGTAGATCGAGCAGCTGCGCAGGCGGTCACGCAGGCCCGGGGTGATGAACTGGTAATCGATGCGCCAACCGACGTTGTTGGCGCGGGCCGCGCCGCGGTTGCTCCACCAGGTGTAATCCTCGCCGGTGGGGTTGAGCAGGCGGTAGGCATCGGCCCAGCCGCGGCCGGAAGCGACATCGGTGGCCTGGCCATGGTCGGCGCACAGGGCGTTCAGCCAGTCGCGCTCCTCGGGCAGGCAGCCGGAATTCTTCTGGTTGGATTTCCAGTTCTTGATGTCCAGTGCCGAACGGACAATGTTCCAGTCACCACACAGCACGTAGTCGCGGCCACTGCGCGCCCACTCTTCCAGGATCGGCCGCAGCCACTCCATCACTTCGAACTTGAAGCCCTGGCGCAGGTCGCCCGAGCTGCCGGAGGGAATATAGAAGGAGACCACGCTGAGATTGCCGAAGCGGGCCTCGATGTAGCGGCCTTCGTCGTCGAACGGGGCCCAGCCCAGCGAGGTGATGACCTGGTCGGGCTCGCGCTTGCTGTAGATGGCCACGCCGCTGTAGCCCTTCTTGGTGATGGCATCGCGGTAGAAGCAGTGGTGGACATCGGGGCGGAACATCGGATCGGTCAGCTGGTCTTCCTGCGCCTTGGTTTCCTGGATGCACAGAACGTCGGCGTCCTGGGCGCGGAACCAGTCGAGGAAGCCCTTGGTGGCGGCCGAGCGGATGCCATTGGCGTTGAAGCTGATGATGCGCATGCAGAAGAACCTACGGCGGGAAACCGGGCAAGCATACCGGTTGCCCGTGGGGCTGCGCAGTCTGCCGACGGCCCCCGGGCGGGCCTTCACGGCGGGCCGGACGAGCGCGAAAGGCCCAGCTGGATTAGGATTTATGCTCCAAATGATGATGAACAGAGTTTTGATGAGCGACCATCGCCACCGTTTCCTGCAGCTGGCCCTGACCGCCGACGCCCTGCGCTTCGGCCAGTTCACCCTGAAGTCCGGCCGCCTGAGCCCCTATTTCTTCAATGCCGGCCGGTTCGATTCCGGTTCGCTGCTGGCCCAGCTGGGCGCCTGCTACGCCGATGCCATCGACGCCAGCGGGATCAAGTACGACGTGGTCTTCGGCCCGGCCTACAAGGGCATTCCGCTGGCCACCGCGATGGCCTGCGAACTGGCCCAGCGCGGCCGCGACCTGCCGCTGTCGTTCAACCGCAAGGAAGTGAAGGACCACGGTGAAGGCGGCCAGCTGATCGGCGCCGACCTGACCGGCAAGCGCGTCCTGATCGTGGACGATGTGATCACCGCCGGCACCGCGATCCGCGAAGCCATGGCCATCATCCGCGCCGCCGGCGGCACCCCGGCCGGCATCGTTGTGGCCCTGGACCGCCAGGAGATTGCCTCGGAAGCCGACCACCGTTCGGCTGCACAGGCCGTGGCCGAGGAAGCCGGCATTCCGGTGATCGCGGTGGCCACCCTGGCCGATCTGCTTGATTTCGCCTCCGGAAACCCGGAACTTGTGGGCTACCGGCAGCCGCTGGAAGCCTATCGGGCCCAGTACGGCGTCCGCTCCGCACGCTGACCCAGGGGAAGGTCGCATGTTCCGAGTTCCTGCCATTGTTGCCGCCAGCCTGCTGCTGGTGGTTCCGGCTACCGCCCTGGCGCAGTCCAGCGGCAAGGCGGAAAAGAAGCTGTACTGCTGGAACCAGGGCAAGGAACGGATCTGCAGCGATGCGCTGCCGGCCGACGCGGTGAACAACGCGCGTGAGGAATTCAACGTGAACAGCGGCCTGCGCAATGCCCAGATCGAGCGCGCGTTGAACGATGAGGAACGTGCCGCCGCTTCCACGGCGGCGGCGCAGACCCAGCTGGACAAGATGGCCGAGCTGACCCGCCAGCGCACCGAGCAGGCCATGCTGGTGACCTATTCCGACGAAGATGCGCTGCGGCGCGTGTTCAGCGAACGCCAGGAAGTGCTGGACAACAACCTCAAGACCGCCCGCTACAACGTGGCCAGCCTGCGTGATTCGCTGGTGGCGCTGTTGGGCGCGGCCGGTGATCGCGAACTGGCCGGCGCCGCGGTGGCCGACAAACAGGCCGACCTGATCCGCCAGCGGCATGCGCAGCTGCGCTCGCAGCAGCGCCTGCAGGCCAGTTTCGAGCAGCAGCAGGTGGCACTGAAGGCCGAGATCGAAACCATTCTGCAGCGCTACCGTGAACTGAAAGGGCTGGCGCCCGCAGGCTGAAGCGCGGTGCGGCCCCGACGGCCGCGCGCCCACCGGTGACCATGACAGCGGCCCGAACCCCTGATGCGCGTACCCGCCAGGCCGATGCACTGGTGCATGGCCTGCAGCGCGAAGCCGGCGGGAAGCTGACCGTTTTCCTCGGCGCAGCGCCGGGCGTGGGCAAGACCTACGCCATGCTGGCCCGTGCACAGGAACAGCGCCGCCGTGGCGTGGACCTGCTGGTGGGGCTGGTGGAAACCCACGGCCGCGCCGAAACCCAGGCCCTGCTGGACGGCCTGCCGCAGCTGCCACTGAAGGACGTGGACTACCGCGGCCACGCCTTGCACGAGATGGACCTGGATGCGCTGCTGGCACGCCGGCCGGCGCTGGCGCTGGTGGATGAACTGGCCCACCGCAACGTGCCCGGCAGCCGCCACGAACGGCGCTGGCAGGATGTGATGGAACTGCTGGATGCCGGCATCGACGTCTGGACCACGGTGAACATCCAGCACCTGGAAAGCCTGAACGATGTGGTGATGCGGATCACCGGCGTGCGGGTGAGCGAGACCGTGCCCGATGTGGTACTGGACCGCCTGCACGACATCGTGCTGGTGGACCTGCCGCCGCGCGAACTGATCGCGCGCCTGCAGCAGGGCAAGGTGTACGTACCCGAGCAGGCCGCGCAGGCACTGCAGGCATTCTTTTCGCCGGCCAACCTGACCGCGCTGCGCGAACTGGCCATGCAGGAAGCTGCCGATCGCGTGGACAGCAGCCTGCGCGAGACCCGGACCGCGCGCGGCGAGGCGAACCTGCCGTTGCGCCGCGGCGTGCTGGTGGCCATCGATGGCGGTGGCCAGAGCGAATACCTGGTGCGGGTGGCGCGGCGCATTGCCGAACGCCGCGACGCACCGTGGACGGTGGTGACCGTGCAGGGCCGGCGCCAGGACGAGGCCACCCGCCGCGAGATCGATGCGGCGTTCGCGCTGGCACGGCGCCTGGGTGGCGAGGCCGAGCTGCTGCACGGGTCCAGCATTGCCGATGCCCTGCTGGACCATGCCGCGCACAACGGCATTTCGACGCTGGTGCTGGGCCGTACCCGCGAACGTCCCTTGGCCCGCATGTTCAACCGCACCCTGACCCAGCAGCTGATCCAGCGCGGGGCGCATTACGAGATCACCATCATCAGCACGCCGCAGGCGCGCGCCCGTGCGCGCCGCGAGGGCCTGCTGCCGCCGATGCGCGGCATCAGCTACGAGCCGGTGCAGGCGCTGGTTGCCACCGCGTTGGCCTGCGCGGTGGCGTGGCTGGGTGAACGCTGGGTGGGCATGGCCGACCTGTCGATGGTGTTCATCGTGGCGGTGGTGCTGGTGGCCGCGCGTACCCGCGCCAGCGTGGCCGCGTTGGCCGCGATCCTGTGCTTCCTGGCCTACAACTTCCTGTTCATCGCGCCGCGCTTCACCTTCGCCATCAGCGCGCGGCAAGGGGTAATCACCGTCTTCCTGTTCCTGGCCGCAGCGCTGGTGGCCGGGCGCCTGGCATCGCGGCTGCGCATGCAGGTGATTGCCCTGCGCGCGGCCAACCGCCATGCGCGCGCGCGCCAGCAGCTGGGCCGGCAGCTGGCCAGCGCGGCCGGGCCGGGCGAGGTGGCGCAGGCCGGGCGCCAGGCCCTGCAGCAGGCCCTGGATGTGCCGGCATGGCTGCGCATCGGCACCGACACGGCCACCGGCGGCCGCGTGCTGCCCGGCGACACCGACCTGGCGGCGGCCGACTGGGCGCAGCGCCACGGCCAGCCCGGTGGCCGCTTCACCGATACGCTGGCCGGTGCGCAGTGGTGGTTCCTGCCGCTGCTGGATGGCGATGCCCGCGCCCTTGGCGTGGCCGGCCTGTACCTGCCCGACGCCCGGCTGTTGCCCGAGCAGCGGCAACTGGCCGAAGCCATGGTGGATGACATCGCCCAGGCCGTGCTGCGCATACGCCTGGTGGCCGAGCTGGAACAGGCCCACGTGAGCAACGAGACCGAACGCCTGCGCTCCGCCCTGTTGTCTTCGGTATCGCACGACCTGCGCTCGCCGCTGGCGGCGATGATCGGCTCGGCCGACAGCCTGGCCAGCTATGGCGATGCGATGGACGGCGCCGACCGGCGGGCCCTGCTGGACACCATCCAGGTGGAGGGCGAACGGCTGGACCGCTACATCCAGAACCTGTTGGACATGACCCGCCTGGGCCATGACGGGCTGCAGATCAACCGCGACTGGATCGGCGTGGACGAGCTGGTCGGTTCGGCGGCGCGGCGCCTGCAGCGCTACCAGCCGCAGGTGCGCCTGCAGCTGGACATTCCGGCCACGCTGGCGCCGATCTGGGTGCACCCGGCGCTGGTGGAACAGGCCGTGTTCAACGTGATGGAGAACGCGGCGAAGTTCTCGCCCCCCGGCGCCGCCGTGCAGGTGCAGGCGCGGTTGGCCGACGGCCAGCTGCAGATCGATGTGATCGATGCCGGCCCGGGCATTCCCGATGACGAACGCACGCGCATCTTCGACATGTTCTACAGCGTGGAACGCGGCGACCGCGGCCGCCATGGCACCGGCCTGGGCCTGACCATCTGCCAGGGCATGATCGGTGCCCACGGCGGCAGCGTGCAGGCGCTGCCCGGGCGCGACGGCCGCGGTACCCTGATCCGCATCACCCTGCCCTTGCTGAAACCTGCTGACCACGATGAGCCCGATGCCGACTGACGCCAGCGTGCCGGCCGCACGCGTGCTGGTAATCGATGATGAAACCCAGATCCGCCGTTTCCTGGACATCAGCCTGCGCGCGCAGGGCTACCAGGTACGGCAGGCCGCCAGCGGCCAGGAAGGCCTGCAACTGGCGGCCAGCGAGGACATGGACCTGGTGATCCTGGATATCGGCCTGCCGGACATGGAAGGGCACGAGGTGCTGCAGCAGCTGCGGCAGTGGAGCCAGGTGCCGGTGATCATGCTGACCGTGCGCGCCGGCGAAGCCGAGAAGGTGCGGGCGCTGGACAACGGCGCCAACGACTACGTGACCAAGCCGTTCGGCACCCAGGAACTGATGGCGCGGGTCCGCGCGCTGCTGCGCACGCGCAGCGTGCCCAGCGATGGCGCGCCGCCGGTGTTCGACGATGGCCACCTGCATGTGGACCTGGTGCGCCGCGAAGTGGCGCTGGACGGCGAGCCGGTGGCCTTGACCCGCAAGGAGTACGCGCTGCTGTCGCTGCTGCTGCGCAATGCCGGGCGGGTGGTGACCCAGCCGCAGATCCTGCAGGAGATCTGGGGCCCGACGCACCAGCACGACACCCACTACCTGCGCATCCTGGTGGGCAAGCTGCGGCACAAGCTGGGCGATTCGGCGCTGGATTCGCGTTACCTGTTCACCGAACCCGGCGTGGGGTTGAGGTTCAAGGGGTGAAGCGTGCCGACCAAGGTCGGCACCTACCAGTAGATCCACGCCATGCGTGGATGGGCCGGCCCCCAGGAGCGATCAGAACCCCAGCGGGGTGTCGCCCAGAACCGTCTGCAGCTGGCTGCGGAACAGCGCCTGGATGCGTTCCAGCGCGGCTTCGTCGTTGCCTTCAAAGCGCAGCACCAGCACCGGGGTGGTGTTGGATGCCCGTACCAGGCCCCAGCCGTCGGGGAAGTCCACGCGCAGGCCATCGATGGTCGACAGGCGCCCGCCCGTATACGGCGACTCCGCCGACTGCGCCGCATCGACCAGCATCGCCACCAGTGCGTGCGGCGTGCCATCGGCCACCGGCACCTTCAGTTCCGGCGTGGCCACGGTTTCGGGCAGCTCGGCCAGCACTTCGTCCGGGGTTTCCTCGCGCTGGGCCAGGATTTCCAGCAGGCGCGCGGCGGCGTACAGGCCATCGTCGAAACCGAACCAGCGTTCCTTGAAGAAGAAGTGACCGCTCATTTCGCCGGCCAGTTCGGCGTCGGTCTCGCGCATCTTGGCCTTCATCAGCGAATGCCCGGTCTTCCACATCAACGGGCTGCCGCCATTGCGCAGCACGTGATCGGACAGCTTGCCGGTGCATTTCACGTCGTAGATGACCATCGCGCCTGGGTTGCGCATCAGCACATCGGCGGCAAACAGCATCAACAGGCGGTCGGCGTAGATGATGCGGCCTTCGCCGGTGACCACGCCCAGGCGGTCGCCATCGCCATCGAAGGCCACGCCCAGGTCGGCACCGAAGCGCTTGACCGTCTGCACCAGGTCTTCCAGGTTGGCCGGCTCGCTCGGATCGGGGTGATGGTTGGGGAAGGTGCCATCGACATCGCAGTACAGCGGAATGACCTCGGCGCCGATGGCTTCCAGCAACTGCGGGGCGAACGCACCGGCCACGCCGTTGCCGGCATCGGCGACGACCTTCAGCGGGCGGTCCAGCTGCACGTCGTCGGCGATGCGCTGGATGTAGTCGGCCGCCACGTCGCGCTGCTGGTAGTCGCCCGGGGTGGCGGCCTGCTGCAGGCGGCCTTCGCTGATGCGCTGGTAGAGATCGGTGATCGCATCGCCGGAGAGGGTTTCACCGCCGATGACGACCTTGAAGCCGTTGTACTCGGGCGGGTTGTGGCTGCCGGTCACGGCCACGCAGGTGCCGGTGCGCAGGTGGAAGGCGGCGAAGTAGACCACCGGCGTGGCGGCCAGGCCGATATCGATGACCGAGCAGCCAGCGCGGCGCAGGCCCTCGGCCAGGGCGGCGGCCAGTTCCGGACCGGACAGGCGCCCATCCCGGCCGATCACCACCTCGCGCAGGCCCTGTTCCAGCGCCACGGTACCGATGGCCTGGCCGATCAGGGCCGCGGTCTTCGGGTTCAGTTCGCTGCCGACCACGCCACGGATGTCGTAGGCGCGGAAGATGCCCGGGGCCAGCGCCACCGGCGGGACCGGCGGCGGCGCCACGGCGTCACCGTCATCGCCGCTGGCCAGCAACGGCGGCGGGGTGGACATCTGCAGGCTCTCGCGCAGGGTCGGGCCCTGGTCGCCCTCGCTGGCGGCGGTGCGGCGCAGCGGCAGCGATTTCGGCAGGCGGTTGCGACCGACCACCAGCAATACGGCGATGAACAGCAGCAGCAGCGCGACGATGGCGCTGCCCAGCGCGCCCAGGCCCAGTGGGCCGGCCTCGATGTTGGGTACCGCCGCGGCCAGCCGCAGGGGGGTACCGGCCACCGGGCGCGCCAGCGCTTCGGCGCTCTCGCGCAGGCCGGCATCGCCCTGCGCCACGATGTCATGGCCGCCCTGGCGCAGGGCCAGGAAGCCGTCGGCAGGGGTACGCACCTGGTCCAGCGGCGCGGTCAGGCGCAGCAGCGGCTGGCGCACATAGGCCACGGCCGGGCCGGCGCTGCCCAGCTCGACGGCGGCGGCCAGGCCCAGGCGGTTGCCGCCCGCATCGCGCACCACGCGCAGGGCCGGCTTACCGTCTGCCAGCGCCGATTCCAGCAGGGCCAGCCGCGAGTAACCGAACGCCGGCATGTCGGCATAGGCGGCGGCAAGGTCGGCATCCAGCACGTCCACCTGCTCCACGCCGGTCCAGCTTTCACGCAGGGCCAGGGCCGCGGCGGCGGCATCGCCGGCACGCAGCGCCTGCTGCACGCGATCGCTCTGCAGATGCTTCTGCAACTGCTGCAACTGGCCGGCAGCGGCCTGCTGAAGCCCTTGCACGGCCTGGTCGCGAGCTGCTTCCAGTGCCTCGCCGTTGGCCGCCTGTCGCCACTGCTGCACTGCGCTCCAGCCGAACCACCCGGCCAGCAGTACCAGCAGCACACCCAGCAGCGGTGCCCCCCGACCCAACGACTTCGCCTGCTTCGCTTCCCCGTTGCCGCTCATTGATCTCCCCCGTCAACGCACCCCGGTATGGCCGAATCCACCCGTTCCCCGCACGCTGTCGGTGAAAGTATCCACCACCTGCAGGCTGACGCGGGCAATCGGAACGACGACCAGCTGGGCGATGCGATCGCCCGGTTCGATAGTGAAGACTTCGCGGCCGCGGTTCCAGACGCTGATCAGCAGCGGGCCCTGGTAATCGGCATCGATGAGGCCGGTGCCGTTGCCCAGCACGATGCCGTGGCGGTGGCCCAGGCCCGAGCGGGGCAGGATGACCGCGCACAGGCCGGGATCGGCAATGTGGATGGCCAGGCCGCTGGGCACCAGCGCGGTATCGCCGGGCTGCAGGGTCAATGCGGTTTCCAGCGCCGCGCGCAGGTCCATGCCGGCGCTGGCTTCGGTGGCGTAGGCCGGCAACGGCCAGCTGTCGCCGAAACGCGGGTCAAGCAGCTTCACCTGCAGCGGCTGCGGGGAAAACGTCTGGGTCATGCCGTAAGCCTCCGCGCGATCAGCGCCAGCAGTTGTTCGGCCAGTTCGCGCTTGCTGGTGGCCGGGAATACCTGTTCGCCGTCCTGCCAGAAGGCAGTGGCGGCATTGTTGTCGCTTTCGAAGCCGCCGCCGCTGATGCCCACCTGGTTGGCGATCACCAGGTCCAGGCGCTTGTCGACCAGCTTGCCGCGCGCGTACTTCTCCACATCGTGGGTTTCGGCGGCGAAGCCGACCACCAGCTTCAGGGCCTGGGTCTGCGCGGCCACCTCGGCCAGAATGTCCGGGGTGCGCACCAGCTCGATCACCAGCGACTGGCTGTCGGCGGTCTTCTTCAACTTCTGCGCGGCCACCTGGCGTGGGGTGTAGTCGGACACGGCGGCGGCACCGATGTAGATGTCTGCCGGCAACGCGTCCAGCACGGCCTGGCGCATCTGCGCGGCCGAGCGCACATCCACCCGCTGCACGCCGGCCGGCGTGAGCAGCTGCACCGGGCCGCTGACCAGCACCACCTGCGCGCCCATCGTGGCGGCCGCTGCGGCCAGGGCGAAGCCCATCTTGCCGCTGCTGCGGTTGCCGACGTAGCGCACCGGGTCGATGTCTTCATAGGTCGGGCCGGCACTGATGAGCAGGCGCAGGCCCTGCAGCGCGCGGGTTTCCGGCGCGGCCTCGGCCACCGGCGGGGCACCCACGGCGGCCAGCGCGGCCACGATGTCGCCCGGTTCGGCCAGCCGGCCGGGGCCCGATTCGCCTTCGGCCAGCGGGCCGTCCACCGGGCCGATCACCTGCGCACCGCGCTGGCGCAGCAGGGCGATGTTGGCCTGGGTGGCCGGGTGCAGCCACATGCGGTGGTTCATGGCCGGGCACACGGTCAGCGGCGCGGTGCTGGCCAGGCACAGCGTGCTGACCAGGTCGTCGGCGTGGCCGTGGGCCAGGCGGGCCAGCAGATCGGCGGTGCCGGGGGCGACCACGATACGGTCGGCCCAGCGCGCCAGTTCGATATGGCCCATGGCCTGCTCGGCCGCGCTGTCCCACAGCGTGGTGCGGGTCGGCTGGCCAGACAGCGCCTGGAAGCTGAGCGGGGTGACGAACTGCTGCGCACCGGCGGTCATCGCCACCTGCACCAGGGCGCCGGCATCACGCAGGCGCCGCACCAGTTCCAGGGCCTTGTACGCGGCGATGCCACCGCCTACGCACAACAGCAGTTTCTGGCCGGCCAGCGCGCGGGCCGGCGCGGGGGAGGCGTTGGGAGAATCAGCCACCTGGAATTCCTGTGCAAACGAGGGCGCTAGCTTACCCGAAGGGCGGTGGCGTCCCGGTGCATGGCGCACATAGCGGGCCGCTATCAGCACATAGGGTTATGACCACATGAAGTTCCGCTTCGACCGTTGTTCGATTCGGAACTTTCCTATACCTGTGCGACCGCGCTGTTTTGCAGAATCATGGGCGGCCACACCGCGTGTGCCGCTTGTTTTCCCAGGAGCATGCCGTGCACCCGCGCATCATCATTGCCGACGACCACCCGGTGGTCCTGCACGGCATCCGCATCGTGCTCGAACGCCACCGGCTGCATGTGGCCGGCGCCGCCTGCGATGGCGCCGGCCTGCTGCAGCTGGTGGATGAACGCCGCTGCCATGCCGTGCTGACCGACCTGACCATGCCCGGCCCCGGTCCGGACGGCCCGGAACTGGTGGCCGCCCTGCGCGAGCGGCACCCACAGCTGCCCGTGGTGGTACTGACCGGCGCGCGCCATCCCGGCCTGCTGGATGGGCTGCTGCGTGATGGCGTGCATGGCCTGGTCGACAAGGCCGCCGACTTTGCCGAGCTGCCGCAGGCGCTGCATGCGGCCATGGGCGGGCAGGTGTTCGTTTCCCAGCAGCTGCGCCGGCACCTGCAGTCACGTGACCTGATGTTCCAGCGCGAGCCCTCGCCGCTGTGGGCGCGCGAGCAGGAAGTGATGCAGCTGCTGGCCGAGGGTCTGAGCGTGAACGCCATTGCCGACCACAGCGGCCGCAGCGCCAAGACCATCAGCCGGCAGAAGGCCGAAGCCAAGCGCAAGCTGGGCCTGCACAGCAACCAGGAACTGTACGAGTACCTGAAGCGCCAGCGCGATTGAGGGCTTGCCCCACCCCAGGGCGCGGCAAGCGCCGATGCCCGCGACGATCGCCGGCGGCCACGATGGGCCATGACCATCCTCGACTGGCCCGAGAACGAACGCCCCCGCGAAAAGCTGCTGGCCCGCGGTCCGGCCGCACTGTCCGATGCCGAACTGCTCGCCCTGTTCCTGGGCTCGGGCTTCGGCGGGCGCGACGCCGTGCAGACCGCACGCGACCTGCTGCAGGCCCACGGCCCGTTACGGGTGCTGCTGGACCGACCGCCCGCCGAACTGACCCGCCTGCCCGGGCTGGGCCCGGCGCGCAGTTGCACCCTGGCCGCGGGTCTGGAGCTGGCCCAGCGCTACCTGGCCGCCGAGCTGCAGCAGGGCGAGTGCGTGGGCGAGAACCCCAGCGCCGTGGGCCGCTACCTGCAGCACCGGCTGCGCGGCCAGCCCCGGGAAATCTTCATGGCCCTGTTCCTGGACAACCGCCACCGCCTGCTGGCCTGCGAGGAACTGTTCCAGGGCACGATCAATGCCGCCCCGGTCTACCCGCGCGAAGTGGTGCGCCGGGCCCTGCTGCACAACGCCGCGGCGGTCATTCTCAGCCACAACCACCCCTCCGGCGATCCTGAACCGTCGGCCGCCGATACCCGCATCACCCGCGAACTGCAGCAGGCCCTGGCCATGGTGGATGTGCGCCTGCTGGACCACTTCGTGGTGGGCGAAGGGCGCCCGGTGTCGTTTGCTGAACGGGGTCTTCTGCCAAAGGTGAACGCCCGCCTGCCCGGCTGAACCGGCCACGGCGGCAGCCCCGGCCGCAGGCGCCCGGTCAGCGGGTTGACCGGTATCTGCGCTAAAATGGGCGATTCCGCCGCTCATTCTCACAGCAGGCCTCGTGAAAAATCTCCTCCGCGCCCTGATCAACCAAGGCATCGAAGCCTTGCGCGCCAATGGCACCCTGCCCGCCGACACCCTGACGCCGGACTTCGTGGTCGAACGCCCGAAGACCCGCGAGCATGGCGACTTCGCCACCAACGCCGCCATGCTGCTGGCCAAGGCCGCGCGCAGCAACCCGCGCGCCGTGGCGCAGGCCCTGGTGGACGCACTGCCGCGCAGCGAGGACGTCAGCAAGGTCGAGATCGCCGGCCCGGGCTTCATCAATTTCCACCTGGCCCCGGCCGCCTACCAGCGCGAAGCCGCGCTGGTGCTGAAGGAAGCCCACGACTACGGCCGCAACCTGTCCGGCAATGGCCGCACGGTGGGCGTGGAGTATGTGTCGGCCAATCCGACCGGCCCGCTGCATGTCGGCCACGGCCGCGCGGCGGCCATCGGTGACTGCATTGCCCGCGTGCTGGATGCCAACGGCTGGAACGCCAAGCGCGAGTTCTATTACAACGACGCCGGCGTGCAGATCGAGAACCTGGCGCTGTCCACCCAGGCCCGCGTGAAGGGCATCGCCCCCGACCAGGACGGTTGGCCCGAAGGCGGCTACCGCGGCGAATACATTGCCGATGTGGGCCGTGCCTACATGGCCGGCGCCAGCGTGGACCTGGAAGGCACCACCGTGGTCGGCGCCAAGGACCCGGACGACCTGCAGGCCATCCGTCGCTTTGCCGTGGCCTACCTGCGCAACGAGCAGAACCTGGACCTGGCCGCGTTCGGCGTGGATTTCGACATCTACTTCCTGGAAAGCTCGCTGTACGCCGACGGCAAGGTGGCCGAAGCGGTGGCCAAGCTGCAGGCCTCGGGCCACACCTACGAGGAAGGCGGCGCACTGTGGCTGCGCAGCACCGACTTCGGTGACGACAAGGACCGCGTGATGCGCAAGTCCGACGGCACCTTCACCTACTTCGTGCCGGACGTGGCCTACCACCTGTCCAAGTGGCAGCGTGGCTACGAGCGCGCGATCACTGAACTGGGTGCCGACCACCACGGTTCGCTGGCACGCGTGCGCGCCGGCCTGCAGGCCATGGAAGTGGGTATTCCGCAGGGCTGGCCTGAGTATGTGCTGCACCAGATGGTGACGGTGATGCGTGGCGGCGAAGAAGTGAAGCTGTCCAAGCGTGCCGGCAGCTACTTCACCCTGCGCGACCTGATCGACGAAGCCGGCCGTGATGCCACCCGTTGGTTCCTGATCGCGCGCAAGCCCGATTCGCAGCTGACCTTCGACATCGACCTGGCCCGCCAGCAGAGCAACGACAACCCGGTGTTCTACGTGCAGTACGCGCATGCACGCGTGTGCAGCCTGCTGCGCCAGGCTCAGGAAAAGGGCATCACCCATTCGCCCAGCGCCGGCCTGACCGGTCTGACCACGCTGGACGACGAAGCTTCGCTGTGGCTGATGGTGGAAATGTCGCGCTACCCGGAAGTGGTGGAATCGGCCGGCACGCTGATGGAACCGCACCTGGTGGCGCAGTACCTGCGCGAACTGGCACACGCCTTCCACACGTGGTATCAGAGCAAGAAGATCCTCGAACTGGATCAGTCCGAGCTGGATGCACGCCTGGCCCTGGCCAATGCGGCACGGCAGGTGCTGGCCAACGGCCTCGACCTCCTGGGCGTCAGCGCCCCGGAAAAAATGTAATTCCCCGGAGAAGCAGTAGACATGGCAGCACGACGCGGCAAAACACAGGCCAGGCGCAACAGCAGCAGCCAGGGCACGCCCGGATGGGTGTGGCTGGTGGCCGGTGTGGCCATTGCCGCCGTGGTGTTTTTGGCGGCGCCCAATCTGTTCAAGGGCGAAGGCGATGGTTTCCTGCGTGCCGGGCCGCAGCCGAACCCGAACGCGCAGCCGGCCCCGGTGGCCGACGCCGATGCCGATGTCGGCAGCCAGCCGGCCACGCCGGCCGCTGCCGCCAAGCCGGCTGAACCGGAAAAGCCGGCCGCCACCCAGTACGACTTCTATACCCTGCTGCCGGGCAAGGAAGTGGAGATGTCCGACGCCGAACTGGCCGCCAGCGCGCGGGCCGAGGAACTGCGCCGGGCCAAGGCCGAGGCGCAGCGCGCGCAGGCGGCATTGGAAGGCAAGCCGGTTCCGGCTGCGCCTGCGGCGGCACCGGCTGCCGCGCCGGTGGCAACGGCCAGCGTGGCCAGCACCGCTGCGGTTACCGCCAGCGAACGCCCGTTGCCGGCGCCGTTGAGTGAACGCCCCGCGGCGGCAGCGGCGACCCCGCCGGCCACCGCACCGGTACGCACCGAAACCGCGGCGCAGCCGCCGGCTGCGGCTGCGGCACCGGTGGCCGCCGCTGACAACACGCGCTACATCCTGCAGGCCGGCGCCTTCGGTGCGTCTGGCGATGCGGAGGCGACCAAGGCCAAGCTGGCCATGATGGGCCTGGCCGCACGCGTGGAATCGGCGCAGATCAACGGCAAGACCGTGTACCGCGTGCGCATGGGGCCGTACGGCAGCGCCGGCGAGCTGGCCGAAGCCAAGCAGAAGCTGGATGGCACCGGGCTGCAGGCGATGGCGATCAAGGCGCAGTAAGTTGAAAAGCCGGGCAATGCCCGGCTTTTTGCTTTCGTAGAGTCGAGCCATGCTCGACTGCCGTTGAAATCAGTCGAGCAAGCTCGACTCTACAACCCGCGGGCGACCTGGAAGCCGGCGAACGACTGACTGACCGGCATCAGCTCCAGCCGATTGATGTTCAGGTGCGGTGGCAGCGTGGCCACCCAGAAGATCTGTTCGGCGATGTCTTCGGCGGTCATCGGGTTGGCACCGGTATACAGCTTGTCCGAGGCGGCCTGGTCGCCATGGGTACGCACCACGGTGAACTCGGTTTCGGCCATGCCCGGCTCGATGGTGGTCACGCGCACGCCGGTGCCGTGCAGGTCCGAACGCAGGCCCAGCGAGAACTGGCTGACGAAGGCCTTGGTGCCGCCGTAGGCGTTGCCGCCCGGGTACGGGTAGACCCCGGCCACTGAAGAAATGTTGATGATCGCGCCCTTGCGCTCCACCAGCTGCGGCAGCAGGCGGTGGGTGAGCGTGACCAGCGCGGTGATATTGGTATCGATCATGGTGGTCCAGTCCTTCAGACTGGCGCTCTGCGCGGGCGCCGTGCCCTGGGCGAGGCCGGCGTTGTTCACCAGCAGATCGATATCGCCAAAGGCCGGCGGCAGGGCCAGCAGCGCGGCCTCCATCGCCACCGGATCGCGCACGTCGAACACCGCCGCGTGCACCACGTCCTTGCCGTAGCGGTCGACCAGCGGCTGCAGGCGCTCACCTCGGCGGCCGGTGGCGATCACCTTCCACCCGGCCTGGGCGAAGCGATGGACGGCGGCGGCGCCGAAGCCGGACGTGGCGCCGGTAATCAGGACGGTGCGGGTCATGCAGACAACTCCGTGGGGAACCAGACCCCCATTCTGGCACCGTCGGCCGCCGCCTGCGTTTGCCATATCGGGCCGGGGTGCCCGCCGGGGTGCACGGGTTGGGGTCAGCGCCCGGTGCCCGTGGCACCGGGATCCGACCCCGGCATCGCTCAGCGCAGGCGGAACACCCGCGCCTTGGGCAGGTCTTCATCGACCTGCAGGAACCAGCGCCCGGCAATGCCCGGTATCACTTCGATCTGCGGCGCCTGCAGCGGCGCGCGCAACTTCATCTGGCCCTTCATGACCTGCCATTGCTGGCCGTTGTCCAGAGTGAACACGGTGCCCGGCGCCCAGCCGGCCACCTCGCCCACCAGCCGCGCGCTCACCGGGCCCTCTTCCAGCCCCAGGTGCATGGCGGCCGGCGCGGGGACGCCCGCCGGCACCGGCGCGGCGGCGGTGCGGGTTTCCGGCCCCGGCCCTTCGGCCTGGCGCAGCGCGCGGTTCAGCGCCTGCAGCTGTGCCGGGCTGAGCCCGATCTCGGCCAGCTGCGCCGCGCTCAGCCGCTGTTCCAGCGGTACGTACGGGGCCTGCGCGCTGGCGCTGAAGCTGCTTGCCAGCAGCAGGGCAGAGAGAACGAACCGGCGCATCGCGAGGACCTGTGCGGGAGAGCGCCCACGATGCTGCAATCCGGTGACAGTCCGGTGACAGCGGCCGGGCCGGTACAATGGGCCATGATCAACAACGATGTCCTGCGCAGCGTGCGCTATTCCCTGGATCTGGGCGACCACCACGTGGTGACCCTGTGCCAGATGGCCGACCCGGCGTTCGCCGTGGATAACGAGCAGGTGAAAGCCTGGCTGCTGCGCGAGGACGAGCCCGGCTTCCAGGCGATGAGCGACAGTGCCCTGGCGCATTTCCTGGATGGCCTGATCGTGCACCTGCGCGGCCGCGACGAAAGCCAGCCGCTGCGCCCGGTGGAAACCCGCATCGACAACAACCTGGTGCTGAAGAAGCTGCGCGTGGCCTTCCAGCTGCGCGATGTGGACCTGATGGAGATCTTCGCCAGTGCCGGCTTCCGTGTGTCCAAGTCGGAAGTGGGCGCGCTGTTCCGCCAGCCCGGCCACACCAACTACCGGCGCTGCCTGGACCAGATGCTGCGCAACTTCCTCAAGGGCCTGAGCCTGCGCCTGCGCGGCTGAGCACGGCCTGCACGAAGGCACGCGCGGCCGGGGTCGGCAGGCGCTGCCAGACCAGGTGCACGCGGCGCGTGGGCGTGGGCTGCAGCGGCACCTGCTGCACGTGCTGGAAGCCGGCGGCAATCGACACCGGCACGATGCCGATCGCCAGGCCCTGGCGCACGAAGCGTTCCACCAGTTCCATCAGGTTGACCTCGAAGCGCACCGCATGCGGCAGCCCGGCCGCAGCGAAGGCATCGTCGGTCTGGCGCCGCGCACCGGTGCCGCGCGGGAAATCCACCAGCGCTTCGTCCTGCAGATCGGCCAGGGCCAACCGCCGCCGGCCTGCCAGCCGATGGCCTGGCGCCAGCACCGCCACCAGGTCCTCTTCCAGCAGCACCTGCTGGCACACCCCATCCAGCTGCGCCGACGGCGCCAACCCCACCAGGGCCACGTCCAGCACGCGCGCCTGCACCTGCTCGATCAAGGTCTCGCTCTTGTCCACCCGCAGCTGGAATTCCACCTGCGGGTGCGCCTGCTGGAACGCGGCCAGCAGCGCGACCACGTCGATGTCGGTGAGTGAGGAGATCTGGCCGATGGCCAGCATGCCGCGGACTTCACCGCTGACCGCCGCCACGTCGGCGCGCAGATGGCGCAGGCTGGCCAGCACCTGCCGCGCATGCACCAGCAGCGCTTCACCGGCCGCGGTGGTGCGCACCTGGCGCGGCAGGCGCTCGAACAGCGGCGTGCCCAGTTCCTGTTCCAGATGCGCGATCTGGTGGCTGAGCGCCGACTGCACCACGTGGCAGCGCGCGGCGGCACGGGTGAAATTGCCTTCTTCGGCCAGGGCCACGGCAAATTCAAGCTGCTTCAGGTTCACCCATGTATCTCATTTTCAGATGACAGGGATGATGATGATTCATTTCCATCATGGGCGCAGCAGGCGGACACTGTGCGCCCCTGCACTACGGAACAACGCGTGAGCCCTGCCCTTCCCCCCCTGCACCGCTGGCAGGTGCTGCTGATGTCGGTGGCAACCGGCGTAGCGGTGGCCAGCAACTATTACGCCCAGCCGCTGCTGCATACCATCGCCGATGCCTTCGGCGTGCCGTTCGGGCAGGTGGGCATGGTGGTGACCGCCGCGCAGCTGAGCTATGCCGCCGGCCTGATCCTGCTGGTGCCGCTGGGCGATCTGTTCGAGCGGCGGCGCCTGATCGTGGTGATGAGCCTGCTGTCGGCCGGCGGTCTGGTGATCAGCGCCTGCGCGCCCAGCCTGACCTGGCTGCTGGTGGGCACGGCCATCACCGGTCTGTTCTCGGTGGTGGCGCAGGTGCTGGTGCCCTTCGCGGCCACCCTGGCCGCGCCGGAACACCGCGGTCGCGTGGTGGGTACGCTGATGAGCGGCCTGCTGCTGGGCATCCTGCTGGCGCGCACGGTGGCCGGGCTGCTGTCCAGCCTGGGCGACTGGCGCCTGGTCTATGCCATCGCCGCTGGCGTGCTGGTGCTGACCGCCGCGGCGCTGCAGCGCGGCCTGCCACGCTTCCATCACTCGGCCGGGCTGGGCTATTTCGCCCTGCTGCGTTCGATCGGCACGCTGTTCGTGCAGGAACCGGTGCTGCGCCAGCGCACCCTGCTGGGGGCCTGCAGCTTTGCCATGTTCGCCATCTTCTGGACACCGCTGGCGTTCCTGCTGGCGCAGCCGCCCTACGCCTACAGCGACGCTACCATCGGTCTGTTCGGCCTGGTCGGCGCTGCCGGCACGCTGGCCGCGGGCCTGGCCGGGCGTATGGCCGACCGCGGCCAAGCCGGCCGCGCAACCGCCATCGCGCTGCTGATGCTGCTGCTGTCCTGGCTGCCGCTGGGGCTGTCGGCGCACTCGCTGCTGGCGCTGCTGGTGGGCGTGGTGGTACTGGACCTGGCCGCACAGCTGCTGCATGTCAGCAACCAGAATCTGATCTACGCCCTGCAGCCGCAAGCGCGCAATCGCCTCAACGCCGGCTACATGACCGGCTATTTCATCGGTGGCTCGCTGGGTTCGCTGCTGTCGGCGCAGGTCTACCAGCACTTCGGCTGGACCGGCGTGTGCGTGGCCGGTGCCAGCGTGGCAGTGCTGGCCCTGCTGCTGTGGCTGCCTGGCGCTGTCGGAGCCCGCGCAGATGCCTGAGCGTCGGCGATGGCAGGGAACAGGCGCGTTATCATGGCCGCCTGTTTCCAGGAAGTAGTCGCGTGGACGCCATTCTCACCCCGGTATCGATCGGCGAGCTGATCGACAAGATCACCATTCTCGAGATCAAGGCCGAACGCATCACCGATGCGGCCAAGGTCGCCAACGTGCGCACCGAACTGGACGGCCTGCTGCCGCTGCTGCAGCAGCAGCTGCAGGCGCAGCCCGCGCTGCAGGCGCTGAAGGTGCAGCTGAAGGAGATCAACGAGCGCATGTGGGACATCCAGGACCAGCTGCGCGACAAGGAAGCGGCGCAGGTGTTCGACGATGCCTTCGTGCAGTTGGCACGCGGCGTGTACGGCACCAACGGCGAACGCATCGTGGTGAAGAACGAGATCAACCGCGTGGCCGGTTCGGCGCTGGTGGAAGAAAAGCAGTACCAGGGCCAGTAAGCCGGGCTCAGCTGCATTCCAGCAGGTGGCGGATGCGGAACAGTTCGCCATCGCTGCGGATGCCCAGCTTCTGGTAGGCGGTTTTCTTCTGGGTACTGATGGTGCTGGCCGCACGCTGGAAGCGCAGGGCCATTTCGCCGGTGCTGCAGCCCTGCAGCACCAGCCGCAGCACTTCGCGTTCGCGTCGGCTGAGCGGCGCCAGAGTGGGCGCCACCGCGCGCAGCGTGCGCGAGCGGCTGAGCTGGGCGCGCAGGTCGGGGGGCACGAAGCGGCCGCCGCGCGATACCACATCCACCGCGCGCAGCAGCACGTCGGGCGCGGTGGCCTTGGACAGGAAACCGCGTGCACCGGCCTGCATGGCCGTGGTGACCGTGCTGGCGTTGCAGTGCGCCGACAACACCAGCACCGGCAGCTGCGGCCACTGGCGGGACAACCGGCGCAGCAGCGCCATGCCATCGCCCAGGTCGCCCAGTGGCAGTGCATCGATCAACAGCAGATCGATACCGCCGGGCTCGCGGCGCAGCTGCTGCAGCAGTTCGCCCTCATCGGCGTAGCTGCCACACACTTCCACACCGCTGTGCTGCCGCAGCAGCACTTCCACGCCCAGCCGCAGTACCGGGTGCGGATCCAACAGTGCCAGCCGGCGCGGCCGGTCGGGTAGCAGGGGCGGAAGGACGGGCATCGCTGCATATCCGGCATTTCGGGAATGCCACCGTAGGCCGCCGTCGCGCGCTGCGGAATCCAATTCGTTGCAATGCAGCACGGGCGCCGACCAATGGTCATGCGCGGTTTCGATAGCTGAAACAGAACAGGCCCGGTCAAGACCGGGCCTGTTCGTGCGTTGCCTGCGCGCACGGCGCGCGGCGCAGCGATTACCAGCTGAAGCGCGGGCCGACGGTGTATTCCTTGTCGCCGTGGCGGTTCATCTTCAGCTCGCCGTTCACGCCCCAGTTCTGGTTCAGCTTCACCTGGCCACCCAGGCGGCCGTACCACTGGCCGTCGATGTCCACGCCGTGCTTCTTCGAATAATCTTCGTAGCCGACCAGGCCATAGACTTCGGCGTGGGCGCCGAAGGCAGTGCGGATACCGGCTTCAGCGCTGTAGCCGTTGAAATCCAGGCCGTGCTTCTGGTCGAACTTCTGGTAGGCCACGCGGGCGACGAAGTCGCTGGACGGTGCGATTTCAACGTTGTAACCGGCACCGACCTTCCACTGGTCGACCTTGATGTTGGTGTGGTCCACTTCCTGGCGGCTGTACTCACCGAAGGCATGGAAGTTCGGCAGGAAGCCGTAGGAACCCTTGACGCCGTAACCGTCGGCCTTCACGCCATCAACGTCGGTCTTGGCGTAGTCCGCCTCGGCGTAGTTGTAGGACAGGTTTTCAGCGGCCGAAGCGGTGAACGGCAGGGCAGCGGCCAGAGCCAGGGCAATCAGCGAATTCTTCATGGGGGTACACCTTTACTTTCTTATGGTGTGCAGCAGCGCCAAGGCGCCATCGCATCGGGAATGTAAATTCTCCGTTATTCGACACAACGCTCCCTGAAAACTGCGGTCTTCGCATTGCTGAATTTTTTGGCTTGATTCAGGCACTTTCTGGCATACGCGCGCGCTGCGTGCACATGCACTGCATTCCAATGGGCACAGGCGTGTCGATTGCACGCGCCCACATTCGTCGAACCAGCAAGGCCGTGCATCCGCCACGGTCCACCACGGAGGCAAGTGATGAGCTACATCGATGGTTTCGTCCTGGCGGTGCCCACCGCCAACAAGGAAAAATTCCTGGCCCACGCCCGCATGGGCGACGTCGTGTTCATCGAATACGGTGCGCTGCGCGTGGTCGAGTGCTGGGGCGACGATGTGCCGCCGGGCAAGACCACCGACTTTTTCGGCGCGGTGAAGGCCACGCCGGATGAGACGGTGGTGTTTTCCTGGATTGAATGGCCCGACAAGGCCACCCGCGATGCGGGCATGCAGAAGATGATGGAGGACCCGCGCATGGATCCGTCGAAGAACCCGATGCCCTTCGATGGCGCGCGGATGATCTATGGCGGCTTCGTGCCGATCCTCGATCTGTTGCCCTGACCGACCCGACGCGAAGCGACTCAGCGCGCGCTGGGGTCGTCTTCGCTGGCATGGCCGGCGCCCAACGCGGCGCCGGCCCCCAGGCCGAGGCCGCCCATGCCGGCGCCCGCTCCACCGCCACCGCCCCCACCGCCGCGACCGCCCTTGGCCTCGCCCTCGCCGCCTCGCGCTTTGTTGCCGCCGGCGCCGCCACTGGCCGGACGGGTCGGGCCCTGCGGTGGAATCTGCAGGTCGGTCGGCACCGGGGCCAGGTCCAGTGCCTGGCGCACGAAATCACGCAGCGATACCACCAGGTCGTGGGTATGCACCGGCCGGCCCTGCGCCAGTTCGGTGGCGGCGCGCGCGGCCAGCCGCACCTGTTCGTCGGTGCCCAGCAGCAGGATGTCCGACAACGCCGCCTCCACTGCATCGCGGATGCGCCGTGCACGCTCCGAGCCCGGCTCGGTGCTGCCGCTTTCGTGGGCGCGCTGGCGCAGTTCGCGCAGATGGGTGGGGTCCACGCCCAGATCGCCGGTGAACGAGCCGCCCAATGTCTTGTAGGCGGCCATCAGCGTGCGCAGGCGCTCGTTGATCTGCCGGTTCTCACGCTCGCGGCGCTGCTGCAGGGTCTGCATCACCAACAGGCGGATGCCCACGCCCAGCAGGGTGATCAATGCCAGCCCAGCCAGCGTGGACAGCACCCCCTGCCAGGAACTGAAGTCGATACCGCGCATGCGCAGGCCTCCCCGGGAAGACCTGCATGGTGGCCTACTTCAGGTGCAGGGATCGAGAGGATTGCCGCGGGCCACGATCAGCGGGTCGCGGGCGGTGGCCGGCAGCACCGGCATGCGCTCCACCGGCACGCCGAAGGTCGCTGCCAGGGTGGCCGGTGGCAGCGCCGCGCCACACAGGCGGTAGCCGATATCGGCCGGCATCGGCCGGTCGAAGAACACCAGGAAATGGATGTCCTGCCCCAGTGCCTCGATCTGGTGCGGGTAGGCCGGGGGAATGAAGTACACATCGCCTGGTGACAACAGGTAGGTGTCGGTGCTGCCGTCGGGGTCGAGCACGGTCATGCGCGCATGGCCGCGGTGCACGTAGCCCATTTCGGCGGTATCGGGGTGCCAGTGCGGTTCGCGCATGCCGTCTTCGCCGATCTGCAGCGAGTACATGGCCAGATGGCGCAGGGCGGGCCAGAACTGGCTGCGGGCGACCCGTGCGTGGCCATACGGGAACGTCACCGGCGCCGACTGCGCTTCCACATCGAAGCGCAGCGGCTGCGCATGATCGGGCGACGCAGGCGGCAGACCCCGCGGGCGCGGTACCAGGTAGCGGGTGCCGGTATCGCGTGGCAGCGCCGCAAAGGCGCTGGCGGGCAGATCGAAGGTATTGCCCAGCACCGCGTCGCTCATCGCACCGAAGGCCGCCTGCAGCGAGAAATCCTGCGGGTGCGCATGGCTGAAGGCGATGATCAGTTCGGCGCGGCCGGGGCCCAGGTTTTCAATCAAATGCAGTGCACCGCTGGGAATGTGGAACATCTGCCCTTCTGACACGACAAACGCAGTGACCTGGTCACCGTTGTCGATCACCTGCACGCGCACCTGGCCCTGGCAGACGTAGGCCAGTTCATCGGCATTGGCATGCCAGTGCGCTTCGCGCATGGCGTCGGCTTCCAGCCGCAGGCGCTTGATCGACAGCCCCTGCAGCAGCGGGAACGCCGTGCCATCCAGGCGGCGGACTTCGCCCAGCGCACTGGCATGGGCCAGTTCTGCGTGGGCCAGCGAACGGACGTGACGGGACAGGGGCATGGCAGAAACAGACATGACGTTCTCCGTAGGAATCAGGCGATCGTGCTGGGCAGGGCCAGCAGGAAGCAGGTGCCGCGGCGTGGCGAGGACTGCACATCCACGAAGCCACCGCTGGCTTCCACCGCGGCGCGCACCTGGGCCAGGCCGAGGCCGCGCCCCGGGCCGCGGCTGCTGGCGCCGGGCTCGAACACGCGCGCGGCAACGGCCGGGTCGATGCCCGGCCCGTTGTCGGCCACCCGCACGATGCCGTAGCGGCCCGGTATGCGGCCGGGGCGGGCCACCACCAGGGTGCAGGTGTCGGTGCTGATGCGCAGCCGCGCGCCCGGCGCGCAGGCTTCGCGCGCGTTCAGGGCCAGGTTCACCAGCGCACGCTGCAGGGCACTGCGGTCCACCTGCACGCGTCCGGACAGCGCGCAGGCATCCAGTTCCAGCTGCAGGGCCGGGGCGACGGCATGCCGCAGCAGCGGCGCCATTTCCTGCACCAGCTCGGCCAGATCCACGCCGTCACTGCTGCACGGACGCGGAATGTCCTGGCCCAGGAACAGCCGGGCCATGCCGGCGCCCTGCTGCAGGGCCTGCCCGGCCACGTCCAGCAGCGCGCTGTCGGCCGGGCCCAGGCGGCCGCCCTGCAGTGCCAGCCCGATCGCGGCGGCGGCCGCCTGCAGCACGTTGTTCAGATCATGGCCCAGCATGGCCAGGCGGCTGGCGGGGGACGGCTCGGCGGGGAGCCACTGCCAATGGGGTGTGCATTACCGCTCTCCTTGCAATGCGGACGGGTCGAGTGATCAGCGGGTTTCGCGGCAGGCGCCCAGGAACCAGCTGCGGCGTTCGGCCTCGTCGATCCAGGTTTCGATCAGGCTGGTGCTGGCCACGTCGCCGTACTCGCTGCACACGCCATGGGTGGCACGCAGGAAGCCGACCAGGCGGCGGTTGTCGTCGGCCAGTTCGGCCAGCATGTCCTGCGCGGTGACATAGTCGGCATCGTTATCCAGCAGGCGCTGGATGCGCTGGATGTGGCCGATCGAACGCAGGGTGGTGCCGCCGACCTTGCGCGCACGCTCGGCAATGGCATCGGTGGTGGCCAGCACCTGCGCAGACTGTTCGTCCAGCATCAGGTGGTAATCGCGGAAGTGCGGACCGCTCATGTGCCAATGGAAGTTCTTGGTCTTCAGGTACAGCGCGAACATGTCGGCCAGCAGCGCGGTCAGCGCCGGGGCCAGATCGGCGGCGGCCTGCGCGCCCAGGTCGTTGCGTACGCGCAGGGCGCTGGAAAAGGTGGGAGCGGTCATGACGGCGGTTCCAGTAGGGGACGGATCCAGCGTAGGCAGCGCGCGGGCCGGCGCCCATTGCACCTGGGTATCGTGCGGGGCATACCTTGGTTTGCCCGGCCGGCTGCGCACATCCGTGCAAGACGCCGGGCCGGGTCCTTGCCCAGCATGGGCGGGCAAGGGACCGTAGCAGCGGTCTTTCGGCGTGGCCGACAGGCGGCGCCCCACCCTGGCACAGGAGGCCCGATGCCAACGCCGCGCACCCCATCCCCCTGGACCCCGGCACCGCACCCCAGTGGCGGCGGCGACGTGGTGTTCCCGCACCGGATCATTCCTGCCATGGCACTGCGTGCGGTGGCCTGCGTGGTGGTGCTGGCCATCGCCCTGTTCGACACGCTGTCCACGCTGGAAGGCGCGGTGGCGGTGCTGTACGTGCTGCCGGTGCTGCTGGTGGCGCGCACCGGCCGCCGCGGCGACATCATCGCCGTGGCCGTGGCCGGCGCCGGGCTGACCCTGTGCGCCTACCTGGATACGCACGGCATCGACCACGTGGGGCCGCAGACCGTGCGCGCACTGGTCAGCCTGGTGGCGATCGCGATCGCTGCCGTGCTGGCCCTGCAGAACCAGCGTTCCATGCGCACCCTGGCCGACCAGGCCGTGCTGCTGGACCTGTCGCACGACATGATCTTCGTGCGCGACCCGGCCGGGGTGATCGGGTTCTGGAACCTGACCGCCGAGCAGGTATACGGCTGGAGCCGCGAAGAAGCTGCCGGCCAACCCGCCGACCGCCTGCTGCAGACCCGCTACCCGGCGCCGCGCTCGCAGATTGAAGCGGACCTGCTGCAGCACGACCGCTGGGAAGGCCTGCTGGCGCAGCGCACCCGTGACGGCCGCACCCTGTGGCTGGAAAGCCGCTGGGTGTTGCAGCGCGATCGCCAAGGGCGGCCGCTGCGGGTGCTGGAAACGCATACCGATGTAAGCGAACGGCAGGCCGCACACGCCGCGCTGGTGCGCAGCGAACAGCGCTACCGGCGCATGTTCGACGGCAGCCGCATCGGCGTGGTGGAACAGGACTGGAGCGAGGTGCAGGCCGAACTGTCGCGGCATGGGGTGGGCGATCGTGCGCAGCTGCAGGCCTATCTGCAGGCCTCTCCGCAGGCGCTCACCCGCTTCCGGCAACGGGCGCGCCTGGTGGGCCTGAACCCGGCCTTCCGCCGCCTGATCGGCGAAGGTGCACCACCGGCGACGGTCGATGCGGTGCTGGCCGACGACGACCGCACCTTCGCCGCATCGCTGGCCGCCTTCGTTGCCGGCGCGCCGCACTGCGAAGGCGAGACATCCATCGTGCGCGCCGACGGCAGCACGGTGCCGGTGCTGTTCACCATCACCTTCCCCGACCGCCGCGAAGGCGATGGCACGGTGCTGGTGTTCGTGGTCGACATCCACGAGCGCAAGCAGGCCGAGGCCCGTGCCTTGGCCGCGCAGGCCGAACTGGCCCATGCCAGCCGCGTGGCCACCCTGGGTGAACTGACCGCGTCGCTGGCGCACGAGGTGAACCAGCCGCTGATGGCAGTGGTGACCAATGGCGAGGCGGGGCTGCGCTGGCTGCGCCGACCGCAGCCAGAACTGCACGAAGTGGAACTGGCGATCGAACGCACCATTGCCGAAGGGCGCCGTGCCAGCGGCATCGTCAAGAACGTGCGCGACTTCCTGGGCAAGACGCCGCCCGCGCACGAAGTGCTGGCCCCGGCCGTGCTGGTGGACGATGCCCTGCGCCTGCTGCAGCACGAGCTGCAGCGCGAGCAGGTGCAGGTGCAGGTGGACCAGGTGGCCGCGCTGCCGGACGTGCCGGGCCAGCGCATCCAGCTGCAGCAAGTGCTGGTGAACCTGCTGTTGAATGCCTGCCAGGCCATGAGCGGGCAGCCCGGCGTGCGCGCCCTGCACATCGAACTGCAGGCGATCGACGGCCACGTGCGCATCGACGTGAGCGACACCGGCCCGGGCATCGCCGCCGAACACGTGGCGCGCCTGTTCGAGCCCTTCTTCACCACCAAGCCGCAGGGCATGGGCATGGGCCTGCCGATCTGCCGCACCACCGTGGAAGCCCACGGCGGCCAGCTGCAGGTGCGCAGCACGCCCGGCACCGGCACCTGCTTTACCCTGCTGCTGGCCACTGCACCGGAGACCGCCTGACATGCATCGTTCCGCGCCCCCACCCGCTGCGCCGCCGTTGGTGGTGATCGTGGATGACGATCCGTCCGTGCGCACCTCGCTGGACAGCCTGCTGCGCTCGGTCGGGCTGCAGACGCGCTTGTACGCGGCCCCTGGCGAACTGGGCGCGCAGCCGCTGCCCGATGTGCCCGGCTGCATCGTGCTGGACGTGCGCCTGCAGGGCGTGAGCGGTCTGGATGTGCAGGCCCAGCTGGCCGCCCAGGGCGTGGCCCTGCCGGTGGTGTTCATGACCGGCCATGGCGACATTCCGATGACGGTGAAGGCGATGAAGGCCGGCGCGGTGGATTTCCTGGCCAAGCCCTTCCGCGACCAGGACATGCTGGATGCGGTGACCGCAGCCATCGAGCGCGACCGCCAGCGCCGCCAGAGCGATGGCGCGCTGGACGGCGTGCGCGCGCACTACGCCACCCTGACCAGCCGCGAGCGCGAAGTGATGGCGCTGGTGGTGTCGGGCCTGATGAACAAGCAGGTGGCCGCCGAACTGCAGTTGAGCGAGATCACGGTGAAGATCCACCGCGGCAACGTGATGCGCAAGATGGGCGTGCGCTCGCTGGCCGAGCTGGTGCGCCAGGCCGAAGCCCTGGGTATCGGCCACTGAGCACAGCCCGCGCCCGGGCCGCTACCCACACCTGCGTATGATGGTGGCGGCCGCGCGACTGCGGCATAAAGGACACCAGCCAAGCCCGGACCCGTTGCGTCCGGGGTGGCATGAAGGAGTCCCACATGTTTCCGCCCCCCCTCATCGCGATCGTGGACGACGATGCCGGCGTCCGCGCGTCGCTGTCCAGCCTGATGCGCGCGCTGGGCTATGCCGTGCGTGCCTACGCCCACGGCCAGGCGCTGCTGGATGACAGCACACTGCCCGCGCCGGCCTGCATCATCAGCGATGTGCAGATGCCCGTACTCGATGGTGAACAACTGCAGGCACGCCTGCGCGCGCGCGGTGCGGTGCCGCCGATGATCTTCCTGACTGCCTTCCCCACCGCGGCCGTGGAACAGCGCGTGCGTGCGTCCGGCGCTGTCGCGTTCCTGCGCAAGCCGGTGGACGCCGATGCGCTGGCCGACTGCCTGCAGCGGCTGTTCGAAGCAGGCGATCACACCAAGGTATGCCCCGGCGAACCGAGCGTGTGATGTTGCGCCGAGCCTCCCAGGCGTAGCGTGGACCTCGTTCCCACCCACCCCTGAGGAGTTACCCGGATGAGCACTGTCACCACCCCCGATGGCGTCGAGATCTTCTACAAGGACTGGGGCCCGAAGGAGGCCCAGCCGATCGTCTTCCACCATGGCTGGCCGCTGTCCAGCGATGACTGGGACACGCAGATGCTGTTCTTCCTGGCCAAGGGCTTCCGCGTGATCGCCCATGACCGCCGCGGCCACGGCCGTTCGGCGCAGGTGAGCGAAGGCCACGACGTGGACCACTACGCCGCCGATGCCGCGGTGGTCATGCAGCACCTGGACCTGCGCAACGCGGTGCATATCGGCCATTCCACCGGCGGTGGCGAAGTGGCGCGCTACGTGGCCCGCTACGGCCAGCCGCAGGGCCGCGTGGCCAAGGCCGTGCTGGTCAGCGCGGTGCCGCCGATCATGCTGCGCACCGCGGCCTACCCCAAGGGCCTGCCGATCGATGTGTTCGACGGCCTGCGTGCAGCACTGGCGGCCAACCGTTCGCAGTTCTTCCTGGACCTGCCCGGCGGCCCGTTCTACGGCTTCAACCGCGAAGGCGTACAGGTCGTTCCCGGTGCCATCCAGAACTGGTGGCGGCAGGGCATGGCCGGCAGCGCCAAGGCCCATTACGAAGGCATCAAGGCCTTCTCCGAAACCGACTTCACCGACGATCTGAAGGCGATTACCGTGCCGACCCTGGTGCTGCATGGTGACGACGACCAGATCGTGCCGATCGATGCGGCCGCACGTGAGTCGATCAAGCTGCTGGCCAACGGCACGCTGAAGGTCTACCCGGGGTATCCGCACGGCATGCTGACCACCCACGCCGACGTGATCAATCCGGACCTGCTGGCCTTCGTGCAAGGCTGAGGTCTGCCCGCGCGCGGGCACTGCAGCACGCCCGCGCGTTTTTCCGTCAGGAGCCGTGTCATGTCTTCCTCCCCCACTGCGGTCGGCGCCACGCGCGCCGCACCGTTGTTCGCCATGGCCGTGGCCGCCGGCCTGGGCGTGGCCAACATCTACTACAACCAGCCGATGCTGGCGGCCATGGCCCATGACCTGGGCGATGTGCGGGTAAGCAGCTGGATACCCGCGCTGACCCAGCTCGGCTACGCCGCCGGCCTGCTCCTGCTGCTGCCGCTGGGCGACCGCCACGAACGGCGGCGGCTGATCGTGCTGCAGTTCCTGGCGGTGGCGCTGGCCCTGGTGGTGTCGGCGCTGGCGCCGGGGCTGGCCACCTTGGCGATCGGCGCGATCCTGCTGGGGGCGGCCGCCACCGTCGCCCAGCAGATCGTGCCGTTCACTGCGCTGCTGGTGGCGCCGGAGCGCCGCGGTGCAGCCATCGGCACGGTGATGAGCGGCCTGCTGGCCGGCATCCTGCTCAGCCGTACGCTGGCCGGACTGGTGTCGAGCGCCAGCAGTTGGCGCGCCATGTTCTGGCTGGGGGTGCCGCTGGCGCTGGGCGCGGCCCTGCTGATGGCGCGTTCTCTGCCACGGCATGCACCGCCGGGCCACCCGCCCGGTTACGGTGCACTGCTGGGATCGTTGCGCACGCTGTGGCGCGACCATCCGCTGCTGCGCCGGGCCACCTGGGCGCAGGCGCTGCTGTTCGCTTCGTTCTCGGTGTTCTGGACCACGCTGTCACTGCACCTGGCCGCGCCGCCGCTGCAGCTGGGTGCTGCCACGGCCGGGCTGTTCGGCATCATCGGCGTGGTGGGCGTAGCGATCGCACCGATGGCCGGGCGCTTGGCCGACCGCCGTGGGCCGGCACCGGTGGTACGGTTGGGTGTGCTGGCCACGCTGGCATCGTGGCTGCTGCTGGGCCTGTGGCCAGGCCTGGCCGGCCTGGTGCTGGGCGTGGTGGTGCTCGACTTCGGCGTGCAGGTAGCGCTGGTCAGCCACCAGCACCAGGTGTACGGCCTGCACCCGGAGTTCAAGAGCCGGCTCAACACCGTCTTCATGACGGGCATGTTCCTGGGCGGGGCGTTCGGCTCGTGGGCCGGCGCGCTGGCCTGGCATCACTTCGGCTGGACCGGCGTGGCGATGTTCGGCGGTGCCTTGCCGCTGGTCGCGCTGGCGGTGCTGCAGTGGCGGCCGACGGTGCAGCTGGCGCGCCACTGACAGGCAAAAAAAAACCCTTCCGCCCGGACCGGGCGGAAGGGTCGATGGCGCCGGCGCGGATTACTTGCGCTTGGCAGCCTTGCGCACGACCTTCTTGGCCGGCGCCTTCTTGGCGACAACCTTCTTGGCCGGTGCCTTCTTGGCAGCGACCTTCTTGGCCGCGACCTTCTTCAGCGGTGCAGCCTTCTTGGCCACGGTCTTGCGGGTGGCGGCGACCTTCTTGCCGACAACCTTCTTGGCGGCCGCAGTCTTCTTGGTGGCGACCTTCTTGGTGGCGGCAACCTTCTTGCCGACGGCCTTCTTGGCCACGGCGGTCTTCTTGGTGGCGACCTTCTTGCCGGCCGCAACCTTCTTGCCGACAACCTTCTTCGCAGCCACGGCCTTCTTGCCGGCAACCTTCTTGGCAGCAACGGTCTTCTTGGCCACAGCCTTCTTGGCGGTCGCGACCTTCTTGCCGACAACCTTCTTGGCAGCGGCGGTCTTCTTGGCCACGGTCTTCTTGGCCACGGCAGCCTTCTTGGTGGCGGCCTTCTTCACGGTGGCGACCTTCTTGCCGGCAGCCTTGGTGGCAGCCTTGGTGGTCTTCTTGGCAGCGGCGGCCTTCTTGGTCACGGCCTTGCCGGCAGCCGCCTTCTTCTTGGCCACTTCCTTCTTCAGGGCAGCGGCTTCGGCCTTGGCATTCTTCTTGGCGGTTTCCAGCTTCTTCTTCGCCTTGGCAACGGTCTTGCCAACCGACTTGGCAGCCTTCTCGGCCTTCTTGGCAACGGTCTTTTCGACCTTGGCCACGGCCTTCTTGGCCTTGGCAACGCGGGTACCGGCAGCCTTGGTGGCGCGCTTGACGGTCTTCTTGACCGACTTCACGGCGTCTTCGGCGGCGTGGGCGATGGTCTCGCCGACGTTGGTGGCGGTTTCTTTCACGTTCTCGACGGCGTCGGTCACGACCGACACACCATTACCGTTGCTCATGTTGCCCTCCTGGGGGCCTGGATTGTCAAAACGGGGCGATGCTATACCGACAATCGCCATCGTGGAACGGGTCACGCTTCTGCAATCGCATCCTGTGCGACGGTACTAAGGTAAGCGGACCGGGTCGTTACGCCGTGCAGGATCCGGCAAACCCCTTTTTTTCAGCGGTGCGCGAACATTGCGGGCACGCAGCTGCATGCGCTGGAACGTGCGCTGGCCGCGCGTTGCGGCAATTGCGGCCAAGCGGCATCGTGCTGCCCATATGCGCGGAACTGCGCAAGTATCGCGCTGTGTCCAACTGTCGCCCGCTGCCTGCATGCGTACCGGCGCGGGTCGCGTGGACGCCGCCAGCGCCCTGGCTTTTTCATGGGCCATTTATCCGGATCGCGACACACTCATTCAGCTTGTTCTACCGTATAGGCCTACGGCCCCCACCCACGCCAACAATTTGACTGCCATGCGACCGCTACCCACCCTGCTCACGCTCGCCATTGCCGCAGCCTTCGGCGGCTTCGTTGCCACCGGCCTCAACGCGCACCTGGACAACCGTGCCGACGCAGCACCGTTGCCGGCCGCACTGCCCACCACCGCGGCGCTGCCGGCATCGGTGGCCGGACAGGCGGTGCCCTCGCTGGCGCCGATGCTGGAAAAGGCCATGCCGGCGGTGGTCAGCGTCAACACCAAGCAGGTGGTGCGCGTACGCAACCCCTTCTTCAACGACCCGTTCTTCCGCCGCCTGTTCCCGGATATTCCGCAGGAACGCATCAACGAATCGCTGGGCTCGGGCGTGATCATCGATGCCAGCGAGGGGCTGGTGCTGACCAACCACCACGTGATCGACAACGCCGACGACGTGCAGGTCACCCTGGCCGACGGGCGCACGGTGAAGGCCGAATTCCTCGGCTCGGACCGCGACACCGATATCGCCCTGATCCGCATTCCGGCGCAGAACCTGACCGACATCAAGCTGGCCGACAGCAACCAGCTGCGCGTGGGTGACTTCGTGGTGGCCATCGGCAACCCGTTCGGTTTCAGCCAGACGGTCACTTCGGGCATCGTCTCGGCGGTCGGCCGCAGCGGCATCCGCGGGCTGGGCTACCAGAACTTCATCCAGACCGATGCGTCCATCAACCCCGGCAATTCCGGTGGCGCGCTGGTCAACCTGCAGGGCCAGCTGGTGGGCATCAACACCGCCAGCTACAACCCGCAGGGCAGCATGGCCGGCAACATCGGCCTGGGCCTGGCCATTCCATCCAACCTGGCCCGCAGCGTGGTGGACCAGCTGGTGAAGCATGGCGTGGTGGTGCGCGGCACGCTGGGCATCGAAAGCCAGAACCTGAGTGCGCAGATCGCCCAGGGCCTGGGTCTGGGCGAAACGCGCGGCGCGCTGGTCACCCGCGTGCTGGCCGGTTCGGCCGGCGCCAGCGCGGGCCTGAAGCCGGGCGATGTGGTGGTGTCGGCCAATGGCCAGCGGGTGGACAGTGCCGAAGCGCTGCACAACGTGGAAGGCCTGGCCGCGGTGGGCAGCGTGCTGACCCTGGATGTGCGCCGCGAAGGCAAGCCGCTGCAGATCAAGGCCACGCTGAAAGAGCAGGCGCGTGCGGTGACCGGTGACAGCCTGGACCCGCGCCTGGGCGGGGCCACCTTCGTCGATCTGCCCGAATCGCTGCGCCAGTCCGGCGTGGGCGGCGTGCTGGTCAGCGAGGTCAAGCGTGGCAGCCGCGCGGCCAGCAACGGCCTGCAGCAGGGCGACATCATCGCCGAGGCCACGGTGGGTGAATTCGCCGACCTGGCCAGTTGGCGCGCCAATTTCCAGCAGCGCCCGCCCACCCTGGTGCTGCGCATCCTGCGCAACAATGGCCAGCAGCAGGGCCAGTTGGTGATGCGCTGATCGCCCCGCCGTAACACCCCCTATACCCGGCCGATGCTATTGCTACCCGTCCCATCGGCCGAACATCCGTTCGTCCCCCCATCGCAACAGGAGTGATTCGATGAGCCCCACCAATACCGAGAACCTGAAGGAACACCTGGGTGAAGCCGGTTCCCACCTGAAGCAGGCCGCCAGCGCTGCCGGCGGTGCGATCAAGGGTGCAACCGGCGCCGCCGGTGACGAACTGCGCATCGGCAAGGCCAACGTCAAGGCCGAACTGTCCGACAGCGCGCTGTCCGGCCTGGCCGCTGCCGAGTTCGGCGGTGCCGCCGCCAAGGAACAGGTCGATGCGCTGATGGACAAGGGCAAGGATCTGGTGGACAGCGCAGCCGAGCTGATCCGTGAACGTCCGCTGGCCTCGTTCGGCGTTGCCTTCGCCGCCGGCTGGCTGATTGCCAAGCTGGCCAGCAGCAACAACAAGTAAGCCGCGGCGTGAGCGAAGACACCACGCAGGCTCCCGATCCGGCGGCGACCCCGCCGCTGGACGAGAGCATCCGCCAGGTCGGCGCGGCCGGCAAAGCCGCCGCCGATTCGGCCAAGCACTCGCTGCGTTCGCTGCGGCGCCTGGCCTCGGCCGACTTCGCCCTGGCCCGCAGTGCGTTCGGCCGTGCGCTGGCGTGGGCCGGGGTCGGCATCGTGTTCGGCGCCTCGGCCTGGCTGCTGATGGCGGCCACCCTCATCGCCCTGCTGCAGAGCTGGGGCCTGAGCTGGCTGCAGGCGCTGCTGATCACCTCCCTGCTCAGCCTGGCCGTTACCGGCTACGCGATTTGGCGGGTGTCCTACTTCTTCCACCACACCGGGATGCATGCCACCCGGCGTCAGTTGTCACGCCTGGGCCTGTTCGATGAGCCCAGCGAGGATGACCCGGACGCCGATGTGCAGATTCCGGAGGGCAAGCCATGAAATTCGGCGCACTGCAGCGGCGGGTGAAGCGCTGCGAACAGGTGGTGGCCGTGCGCATGGCCGAAACCCAGGACAACTGGGGCGTGCTCAGCCAGGTCTGGCGCCGCGGCTGGTCGCCGCTGCGCATCGTGGTGGTCGGCCTGGCCGGCGGCTTCGTGGCCGGCAAGCTGGAAGTGCCTGGAAAGGTGAATGGCGCGCGCTGGCTGCAGATGATCGGCTCGGTGTCCAACCTGATGGCCAGTGGCCAGGCGGCGTTCGCCGCGGCGATGGCGGCCCATGCCGCCGATACCGCCGACGAGGCTGCCGAGACCGCGGATGCCGCCGCCGACACCGCTGCGGATACGGCCACCGGGCAGGCCACGCCGCCACCGGCATCTGCGCCTGCGGCCCCGCGTGCGGCCGACGAGCTGCGCGTACCGCAGCCGGCCGAGGCCGCTACCGACGTCTCTGAACGTTGACACCGTGAACCCGCCGCGTTGATCGCGGCGGGACGATAATGCGCTTCCCTTCCCGGTCGGTGCGCCGATGAGCGAGCCCCTGTTGTCCCCCTCTTCGCCCGCGCCCGCGCCCGACGCGCCGCTGCCGCCGCCGTCGCGCCCGCGCGGGCCGATGTCGCTGGTGATCCTGGCCACCCTGGCCGTGGCGTACACGCTGTGGGCGGCGCAGGACATCTTCCTGCCCATCCTGCTGGCCATGTTCTTCGCCCTGGTGGGCAACCCGATCCTGCGCCTGCTGCAGAAACTGTGGATTCCGCGCGCACTGGGCGCGCTGTTGATCCTGGGCGCCGGGCTGGGGGTGACCACCGCGCTGGCGGTGCAGCTGGTGGGCCCGGCCATGGACTGGGCGCAGGAAGCACCGCAGCAGCTGCGCAAAGTGGCGCGCCAGGTGCAGGACCTGACCAAGCCGGTGCAGCAGGCCAACCAGGCCGCGGAAAATTTCGCCCGCGTGGCCGGCGGCGAGAGCAGCCGCCGCGTGCAGGTCATCCGCACCCAGCTGGACGATCCCTACCGCATGCTGACCCGCGCCCCGCGCCTGGCCGCTTCGGTACTGGCGGTGGTGCTGCTCACCCTGTTCTTCATGATCTACGGGCAGAGCCTGCAGCGCGCGGCCATCGCCTTGTTCCCCAACCGCCAGCAGCAACGCTTCACCAGTGACATCCTGCGTTCGATCGAACGCGAAGTATCGCGCTACGTGCTGACGATCACCGTCATCAACACCCTGGTCGGCCTGCTGTTTGCCGGCGTGCTGATGCTGCTGGGCATCGGCCTGCAGGAAGCGCTGCTGTGGGGCACGGTGGCGGCGCTGCTGAATTTCGCGCCCTACGTGGGCCCGCTGATCGGCGTGGCGCTGATGCTGCTGATGGGCTTTGTGGAATTCCGCGATCCGCTGCAGGCGCTGCTGCCGGCCGCCGCCTACCTGGCCCTGCATACGCTGGAAGGCCAGCTGGTGACCCCTATCGTGCTGGGCCGGCGCATGAAGCTGTCGCCGCTGGTGCTGATCCTGGCGCTGATGGTGTTCGGCTGGGCCTGGGGCATGATCGGCCTGCTGCTGGCGGTGCCGCTGCTGGTCTGCATCAAGCTGGTGCTGGCACGGCTGGAAGGCATGCAGGGCTGGGCGCGGCTGCTGGAATGAAAGCCCGGCCGCGCGGGCGTAGAATGGCGGGGTGAACTTCCCTGTCCTTGCCATCACCCTCGACCTCGACGACACGCTGTGGCCGTTTGCTCCCATCGGCGCCCGCATCGACCAGGTCCTGTACGACTGGATGCGTGAACACAGCCCCGCCACCGCCGCGATGTATCCGGTGGCGGCCATGCGCGAACTGCGCGAGCGCGCGTTCCGCGACAACCCACAGCTGCATTTCGACCTGAGCGCGCTGCGCCGGCTGACCCTGCAGGAGGCGCTGCAGAACAGTGGCGCCAGCCTGGACCTGCTGGAGCCGGCCTACGAGGCGTTCTACGCCGCGCGCAACCAGGTGGAGTGCTATCCGGACGCGCTGGATGCACTGGCCCGCATTGCCGCGCGCGTACCGGTGGCCGCACTCAGCAACGGCAACGCCGACCTTGAGCGCATCGGCCTGGCCCATCACTTCGCCTTCCAGCTGGGTGCCCGCGAACACGGCGCCGCCAAGCCGGAACCGAGCATCTTCCATGCCGCCTGCGAACGCCTGGGCGTGGCCCCGGCGCAGGTGCTGCACGTGGGCGACCACATTGAAATGGACGTGGCCGGCGCGATCGCCGCAGGCCTGCGCGGTTGCTGGATCAACCGCGAAGCGGCCACCTGGAATCATCCGCAGCTGCAGCCTGACCTGCAGTTCGACACCCTTACCGGCCTGGCCGATTGGCTGGATGCCAACCTCGACGCCGCCGCACCCCGGAGTAGCTGACGCATGAGCGAGATCACTGGTTTCACCGCTTCCACCGCCACCGCCCTGCCGCTGTACGTGCTCGACCGCAGCCAGTTCGAGGCGTGGAAGGCGACCCAGCCGGCGGCCACCCAGGCCTGGCTGAGCGCACAGGGCTTCAACGCCGCCGCGCACAGCGTGGCCCTGCTGCCGGGCAGCGATGGCCTGGCCGGTGCGGTGATCGGCGTGGGCGACCGTGCCGATGCCTACAGCTATGCCCATGCCCCGCACGCCCTGCCCGAAGGCAGCGTGTGGCAGCTGGCCAGCGAACTGAGCGCCGACGAACAGGCCCTGCTGGAACTGGGCTGGGGCCTGGGCAGCTACCGCTTCGACCGCTACCGCAAGCGCAACCGCGCACCGGCACAGCTGGTGGCCGCGCCGCAGGGTGAAGTGGCCGACCTGATCGCCGCCAGCCTGCGCGTGCGCGACTGGGTGAACACCCCCACCGAAGACATGGGCCCGCAGCAGCTGGAAGACGCCGCGCGCGCGTTGGCCGACGCCCACGGTGCGCAGGTTGAAGCGATCACCGGCGATGCGCTGCTGCAGCAGAACTTCCCGGCCATCCACGCCGTCGGCCGTGCCTCGCACCGCGCACCGCGCCTGGTGGTGCTGCGCTGGGGCAAGGAAAGCGACCCGGCGCTGGTGGTGGTCGGCAAGGGCGTGTGCTTCGACACTGGCGGCCTGGACATCAAGCCCGCCGATGGCATGCGCAACATGAAGAAGGACATGGGCGGCGCCGCCCACGCCCTGGCCCTGGCCGGTCTGGTGATGGCGCAGCAGCTGCCGGTGCGGCTGACCCTGCTGGTGCCGGCGGTGGAAAACGCGATCGGCCCCGATGCGTTCCGCCCCGGCGAAGTCATCGCCACCCGCAAGGGCCTGAGCGTGGAAATCGACAACACCGATGCCGAAGGCCGGGTGATCCTGTGCGATGCACTGACCTTCGCCAGCGAGCAGCAACCGGACCTGGTGCTGGATTTCGCCACCCTGACCGGTGCGGCGCGCATCGCGCTGGGCCCGGATCTGCCGGCGCTGTTCAGCAACGACGACAGCGTGGCCCAGCAGTGGCTGCAGGCCGGCGATGCAACCCGTGACCCGGTGTGGCGCATGCCGCTGTGGCGCCCGTACCTGCGCTATCTGTCCAGTGGCGTGGCCGACCTGGCCAACGCCGGTTCGCGCATGGCCGGTTCGGTCACCGCCGCGCTGTATCTGGAACGCTTCCTGGCCGAGGGCCAGCGCTGGGCGCACCTGGATGTGTACGCCTGGAACGACGGCGAACGCCCGGGCCGCCCGGCCGGTGGCGAAGCGCTGGCGCTGCGTTCGGCCTGGGCGATGCTGAAGGCGCGTTACGCCTGAAGATGCCGCCGGGCATGGCCCGGCGCTACCGGAACCGGTCGGCAAATCTGACGAAAAATTGAATACCGGGCCTGGAAGGGTTCTGCGAGGATGTGCGGGTCGACCACCCACACGTCCAGTGAAGGCAGGAACCCGACCATGCCCTTGTTCCGCTTTACCCGCGCCGGCCAGGGGCCGCGCTCGCCCCGCCCGCACACGCCCCTGCCCTGGATCGCCCTGATCGCGCTGATACTGGGCGGCGTTGCGCTCGTGTTCGCCTGGCTGGCCGGCTGGATCGGCGACCGCCTTACCGCGCAGCGCTTCACCGACACCATCGAAGCCACCGGCCCGGCCCATCCCGGCTTCCGCCGTGCGCACAGCAAGGGCATCTGCGTGAGCGGCTGGTTCGAACCCAGCGCACAGGCCCGCCCCCTGTCCAGCGCACGGGTGTTCTCGCAGCCGCGCGTGCCGGTGATGGGCCGCCTGTCGATCGGCGGTGGCGATCCCTATGGCGCCGACAACACCGCGCGGGTGCGCAGCCTGGCCGTGCAGATGGTGAGCGATGACGGCCAGGAATGGCGGATGGCGATGAACAGCTTCCCGTTCTTCGCCGTACCCACCGCCGAGGCCTTCTTCGAACAGACCCGCGCCGGCATTCCCGACCCGGCTACCGGCAAGCCCGACCCGGCGAAGATGGCCGCCGTGCTGGCGAAATACCCCAGCGCGCAGGCGTTCCAGCAGTGGGCCAAGACCGCGCCGTGGACCAGCAGCTGGGCCGACACCACCTATAACAGCGTGAACAGCTTCTGGTTCACCAACGCCCAGGGCCAGAAGCGCGCGGTGCGCTGGCGCTGGCAGCCGCAGGCGCCGGTAGTGGTCATGGATGCCGAGGCGCGCAAGCAGGCCAGCGTCGATTTCCTCAGCCAGGAACTGCGCCAGCGCCTGGCCAACGGCCCGGTGCGCTGGAACCTGGTGGTCAGCACCGCCGCCGCCGGCGATGCCATCGACGACCCGTCGGTGCCGTGGCCCGAATCCCGCGAACAGGTAGTGGCCGGCGTGCTCAGCCTGGACCGCATGCAATCGCAGGAAGAAGGCGCCTGCGGGCAGATCAACTTCGATCCGCTGATCCTGCCCAGCGGCGTGCGTGGCAGCGATGATCCGATCCTGGCCGCCCGTTCGGCGGTGTACTCACAGTCCTTCAACCGCCGCGAACGCGAACGCGCCGCCGGCAACGTCGAACAACCGAAGGAGGCCGCACGATGACCACCGGCAACGGCCACTTCAACCTGCTGGCGCGGGTGCTGCACTGGACCATGGCGGTGATGATCGTGGCCATGCTGTTCATCGGTGTGACCATGGTCGCTTCGTTGCACCTGCGGCCGATGCTGATCGACCTGCACCGGCCGCTGGGCGTGGCGATCTTCGTGCTGGTGCTGCTGCGCCTGTACAACCGCCTGCGCCACCGGCCGCCCCCGCTACCGGCCGATCTGCCGGCCTGGCAGGTGCTGGCCGCCACGGCGTCGCACTGGCTGCTGTACGGGCTGATGCTGGCGATGCCGCTGATCGGCTGGGCGATGCTGTCGGCCGGTGGTTATCCGATCACCCTGTGGGCTGGCGTGCACCTGCCGGCCTTGGTGCCGCACAACCCGGCGCTGTATGCCGCCCTGCGCAATGCGCACAGCCTGCTGGCCTACGTGCTGTTCGCCACGGTGCTGATGCACGTGGGCGCAGCGCTGTTCCACCTGTGGGTGCGCCGCGACGGCGTGTTCCAGGCCATGGCCCGCGGCAAGGACTGAAGGGATAGTGCCGGGCCATGCCCGGCGGATCGTTTCCGCGCCTGCACACGACCAGCAGCCGAGCATGGCTCGGCTCTACAGAAAGCGCGCGCGCCCCCGCAGAAACCGCCCGCCGGCCATGGTCCGGCGCTACCGCTGCCTACAGCCAGCCCTTCTGCCGCGCCAGCCGGTACGCTTCGATGCGGTTGGCCACGCCCAGCTTGCCGATGCATTCGGAAAGGTAGTTGCGCACCGTGCCGTGCGACAGGCCCAGCTGTTCGGCAATCTCGCTGGCGCTGCGACCTTCGCCAGCCAGGCGCAGCACGCGGCGCTCGCGGTCGGTCAGCGGGTCGGCCTGCGACCAGGCATCCAGCGCCAGTTGCGGGTCGATTGCACGAACGCCCTGCTGCACCTTGCGCAGGGCCTCGGCCAGGTTCTCCGCCGGCGCGTCCTTCAACAGGTAGCCCAGCACGCCCGCCTCCAGCGCGCGGCGCAGGAATCCGGCACGGGCGAAGGTGGTTACGATCACCACCCTGATCGGCAGCTCCTGCCGCGCGATGCGCTGGGCCAGTTCCAGGCCGGTCAGGCCCGGCATCTCGATGTCGGTCACCAGGATGTCCGGCTGCAGCTGCTGCAGCATCCGCCACGCGGTTTCACCATCGGCCGCACTGCCCAGCACCTCGATATCCGGTTCCAGGCCCAGCAGCGCCGACAAGGCGCCGCGCACCATGGCCTGGTCTTCGGCCAGCAGGATGCGGATCATGCGGCGCCCTCCTGCGGCAGGGAAGCCGGGGCCACCGCCACCGTGGCCGCCGCCAGCGGCACGCGCACGGTCAGCACGGTGCCCTCGCCACGCGGCGACTGCACGGCCAGCGCACCGGCCAGCGCGGCCACCCGTTCGCGCATGCCGCACAAGCCATTGCCTTCGGCCTGCACCCCGCCGCGGCCGTCATCGCGTATCTGCATCACCAGTTGTCGTCCTTCCAGCATGAAGTCCACCTGCGCCTGCGTGGCCTGCGCATGGCGCACGATATTGGTGGCCGCTTCGCGCAGTACCAGCGCCAGGCCGCGTTCCACCTCCACCGGCATCGGCGGCGGCACGCTGTACTGCAGATGCACCTGCTGGCATTCCAGCAGCAAGCGCGCCGAGGCCAGCTCACCGGCCAGGTCACTGGCGCGGATACCGGTCACCGCGCTGCGCACCTGTGCCAGCGCTTCGCGGGCAATCGCCTCGGCCTCGCCGATTTCCTGCCGCGCACGTTCGTCCTGGCGGTCGTACAGCTTGCGCGCCAGTTCCAGCTTCAGCGTGATCAGCGAAAGGGTGTGGCCCAGCAGATCGTGCAGGTCGCGGCCGATGCGCTCGCGCTCGGCGGTGGTGGCCAGCCGCCGTACTTCGTCCTGGGAAAGCTGCAGCGCCACGTCGCGCTGGTGGCTGAGCGATTCCACGTTCACCACCAGGCCGACGATGAAAGAGACCGCCGGCATCCACACCAGCGCCTGCCACGGGTAGCCGAAGTACAGCGCCACCGCGCCGAACAACAGGTTCAAGCCGGTCAGCTGCAGCAGGTACACCCACCAGCCGCCGCGCCCGCTCATGCGCAGCAGCACGCAGCCGAACACGAAGTAGCTCAGGCCCGAGGGATACCAGGGCAGCAGCACCAGTGCCATGGCGATCATGGCCAGCGCGTAGCGCCAGGCGTGGTGGCGCGGCGCCAGCATCACCCGTGCGTACAGCAGCAGGAACAGCGGATAGCTGGCCAGGGTGATGAACAGCCAGCGCAGGGTGAAGCCATTGCCCAGCACCGGGGTTAGGAAGATCCACACCGACCACAGCAGGTGGATGGCGCCGCTCCACGGCGACTTGCCACGCCGCAGCAGATCGGCCACCGATGAATCCGGCGCAGGGCGCAGCAGCGACGCAAGCCAGTTCGATGGCACGGGGGAATCCAGGCGGGGATGATCGCTGTCGATCATGCCAGTTCAGCCGATCCGACGCAGGCGGCGGCGTGCCAGCAGCAAGGCTGCAGCAGCCACCAGCAGCAGCGCCAGCAGATGGCCCAGCGTACTGCCGGCCGCGGGCTGCCCCACCACCGGCAGCGCCAGCTGCGCCAGGTGCCAGGTCGGCCACAACGGCGCCACCGTGGAAAACACCTTCGGCAGGGCCGCCAACGGCAGCCACAGGCCGGACAGCAGGGCCAGCGGCAGGTACACCAGGTTCACCACCGCCGGCGCCGCGCTGGCGCCCACGTGGCTGCCGATCAGCAGACCGATGGCCCCCAGCGGCACCGCGGCCAGCGCCGCCACGGCCAGCAGCTGCAGGCTCTGCAGCGGCTGCAGGCGCACGCCACCGAAGGCATGCGCCACGGCAACCAGCAGCGCGGCAATCAGCGTGGCAAACAGCACCGCCATCACCAGCCGCGCCAGCAACGGCGCCGCCGATGGCAGCGGCAGCGCGCGCTTGAGGGTCAGCAGGCCGCCTTCGCGGTCCAGCGCCAGCTGCACACCGAAGCCGAACAGGGCCGGCGCCATCGCACCAAACACGCAGTAGGTGGCCAGCAGGTACAGCGGCGCATGGCCGCGCCCCAGCAGCACGCCAAACAGCAGGTAGAACAGCACCGGGAACAACAGCGACGGCAGCACGAAGGCCGGCGTCCGCCAGGCGCGGCGCAGCTCGGCCAGCAGTTCGGCGGCATAGGGGCGCAGCGCGGCACGGCAACGGCCGGCGCTGCTGGTTTCACGGTGGATGAGGGTGTTCATGCAGCCTCCCGGGTCAGGTCAAGGAACGCGTCGGCCAGGGCGGCGCCCTGCACTTCCAGTTCCTGCAGTTGCGCATCGGCGGCCAGCAGGCGTGCCACCACCGGCTCAGCCGGGCTGGCCAGCACCTGCAGATGCGCGCCATCGCGCTGCACCTGCTGCACGCCTGCCCAGTGCTGCACGTCCTCGACAGCCAGCGCGCTGCGGCAGCGGATGCGGCGCGGCCGGTCGGCCAGGCGCAGCTCGGCCAAGGGTGCGTCGGCCAGTACCCGGCCGCCTTCCAGCGCCACCACGCGCTGCGCCAGCGCCTCGGCCTCTTCCAGATAGTGTGTCGTAAGCAGCACGCCGCAGCCTTCGGCCACCAACTGCCGCACCGCCTGCCACATGCTCTGCCGGGCCTGGATATCCAGGCCAGTGGTGGGTTCGTCCAGGAACAGCACGCGCGGCCGGCCGCAGATGGCAATGGCGAACTGCACGCGGCGCTGCTGGCCGCCGGACAACTGGCCATAGCGGCGCCGTGCCACGTCCTGCAGGCCAGCGCGCTGCAGCACTTCGGGCAACGGCCATGGGTCGGGATAGCAGGCGCGGGCCTGCTGCACCAGTTCGTCCACGCGCAGCATCGGCGGCAGGTTGGTGCTCTGCAGCATCAGCCCCAGGCCAAGGCGGCTGGCGCGCTGCTGCGGATCACCGCCCAGCAGCTCCACCTGGCCGGCGTCGGCGCGACGCAGGCCCAACAGCACGCTGATCGCGGTACTCTTGCCGGCACCGTTGCGGCCCAGCAGCGCCAGCACCTGGCCAGCGCGCACCTGCAGGTCGATACCGTGCAGCGCGGTGTGGTTGCCGTAGTGCACCTGCACCTGCTGCAGGCGGGCCAGCGACGGGGGAATCGGATCCATGGGCAGTGCCGGTAGCGGGGACGTTGCCATCCTGTGCCGCCGTGGTCACATCCGGCAGTTGCCGCCGTCAGGAACTTCCAATGACAGCTGTCACTGCCCCTGCCGCCGTGCCTGCCGTCATGCTGTGCCGCACGCTCCACCGCCGGAACCGCCGCTGTCCGCGCTTCCGGTCACACCCGCCCGAACGCCTGTGATGGAACGCAATGAACGCTTCTGCCGAATTGTTGAAAGAACTCCGTATCGACCGCGGCGCGCCGCCGCCCCCGCGCGGTAGCGGCGGTTCGCGCCGCTGGCTGTGGATCGTGCTGGCGCTGCTGGTGCTGCTGCTCGGGGGCGCGGCCTTCCTGCTGTTCGGGCGCGAACCGGCGGTGGAAGTCAGCACTGCCCCGGCCGTGGCCATCCAGCAGGGCAATGCCAGCAGTTCGGTGCTCGATGCCAGCGGCTACGTGGTCGCCCGTCGCATGGCCACGGTGTCGGCCAAGATCACCGGCAAGGTCCGCGAAGTCATGATCGAAGAAGGCATGCGGGTGGAGGCCGGGCAGATCATGGCCACCCTGGACCCGATCGATGCCGATGCACAGCGCAGCCTGTCGGCGTCGCAGGTGCAGGCGGCACGTGCGCAGGTGGCCGGGCTTGAGGCGCAGCAGCGCCAGGCCGCCGCCGAAGCCAGCCGCCTGCAGGCCCTGGTGGGCCAGCAGCTGGTCTCGCGTTCGCAGTACGACCAGGCCGTGGCCCAGCGTGACAGCCTGCGCGCGCAGCTGGAAACGGCCCAGCGCAACGTCAAGGTCGCCAGCGACCAGTTGGCCATTGCCGATCTGGGCGTGGACAACAACATCGTGCGCGCGCCGTTTTCCGGCGTGGTGACCGCCAAGGCCGCGCAGCCGGGCGAAATCGTCTCGCCGCTGTCGGCGGGCGGCGGCTTCACCCGCACCGGCATCGGCACCATCGTCGACATGGACTCGCTGGAAATCGAAGTGGAAGTGGGCGAGGCCTTCATTGGCCGCGTGCAGCCGAAGATGCCGGTGGAAGCCACACTCAATGCCTACCCGGAATGGAAGATTCCGGGCGAGGTGATCGCCATCATTCCCACCGCCGACCGCGGCAAGGCCACGGTGAAGGTGCGGGTGGCGCTGAAGGTGAAGGACCCGCGCATCGTTCCGGAGATGGGCGTGCGGGTCAGCTTCCTGGAACAGGCGCAGCCGCAGGCCGCCGCCAGCACGGCGCAGGGCGTGCGCGTGCCGGACAACGCCGTGGTGCAGCGCGACGGCGCGTCGGTGGCGTTCGTGCTGGGCGATGACAACCGCGTGCAGCAGCGCAGCGTGCAGGCCGGCCAGGCCATGGGCAAGGACCGCCAGCTGCTGAAGGGCGTGAGCGCCGGTGAAGCGGTGGTGCTGAGCCCGCCCGACGCCCTGCACGACGGCAGCAAGGTGCAGCAGAAACAAGCGCAGTAACGGCCTGGCGCCCGCGTGGCGCCGCCGGCAACACCGCTCGACGCCTGCCCTCCGGCCTGCAGCCGGCGCGCATTCCCGTTTCCCGCCTCTGTGGAGAATTCCCGATGTCGACCCTGGTTTCACTGCGCAACATCACCAAGACCTACCAACGCGGCCCGGAAAAGGTGCAGGTGCTGCACGGCATCGACCTGGACATCGCCCGCGGTGACTTCGTTGCCCTGATGGGCCCGTCCGGTTCGGGCAAGACCACCCTGCTGAACCTGATCGGCGGGCTGGACAACCCCAGCGGCGGCGAGATCAGCATCGAGGGCGAACGCATCGACCAGATGAGCGGCGGCCAGCTGTCCACCTGGCGCAGCCACCACGTCGGCTTCGTGTTCCAGTTCTACAACCTGATGCCGATGCTGACCGCGCAGAAGAACGTGGAACTGCCGCTGCTGCTGACCCACCTCAGCGCGGCCCAGCGCAAGCGCAATGCCGAAATCGCGCTGACCCTGGTCGGCCTGGCCGACCGCCGCAGCCATCGCCCCAACGAACTGTCCGGTGGCCAGCAGCAGCGCGTGGCGATCGCCCGCGCCATCGTTTCCGATCCCACCTTCCTGATCTGCGACGAACCCACCGGCGATCTGGACCGGCAGTCGGCCGAGGAGATCCTGGGCCTGCTGCAGCAGCTCAACCGCGAACACGGCAAGACCATCATCATGGTCACCCATGACCCGAAGGCCGCCGAGTACGCCACCCACACGGTGCACCTGGACAAGGGCGAGCTGGCCGACGCCCCGCTGGCCCACTGACGGAGGCTGCGGCGATGAAATACTTCTCCCTGGTGTGGGCGCAGCTTTTCCGCAGCCGTACCCGCACCCTGCTGACCCTGCTGTCGGTGGTGGCCGCGTTCCTGCTGTTCGGCATGCTCGATTCGGTGCGCGTGGCCTTCAATTCCGGTGGCAGCGTGGAAGGTGCCAACCGCCTGATCGTCGCCTCGCGCCTGTCCATCACCCAGTCGCTGCCGATCCGCCTGGAAACCCAGGTGCGGCAGGTGGCCGGCGTGCGCGACGTGGCCTATGGCATGTGGTTCGGCGGCATCTACCAGGACCCGAAGAACTTCTTCCCCAACTTCTCGGTGTCGCCCAACTACTTCGATGTGTACCGCGAACTGCAGATCGACCCGGCACAGCTGGAAGACTGGAAGCAGACGCGCACCGGCGCCATCGTGGGCGAAACGCTGGCCAATCAGTTCGGCTGGAAGATCGGCGACACCATTCCGCTGCAGGCCACCATCTTCCCGCGCGGCGGCAGCAACGACTGGCCGCTGGAACTGAAGGGTATCTACCGTTCCAAGGACCGCGCACAGGCCGGCAACGAAGAACGCCAGTTGATGATGAACTGGAAGTACTTCGATGAATCCAACGACTACATCAAGAACCAGGTGAGCTGGTACACGGTCACCCTGGACAACCCGGACCACGCCTCGCGTGTGGCCCAGGCCATCGATGCGATCTCGGCCAATTCCGACCACGAGACCAAGACCCAGACCGAATCGGCGTTCCAGCAAGCCTTCGTCAAGCAGTTTGCTGACATCGGCATGATCGTGACCTCGATCATGGGCGCGGTGTTCTTCACCCTGCTGCTGCTGACCGGCAACACCATGGCCCAGGCGGTGCGCGAACGCGTGCCAGAACTGGCCACGCTGAAGACCCTCGGCTTCAAGGACAGCACCGTGCTGGCGCTGGTAATGGTGGAATCGGTGCTGCTGATCGGCCTGGGCGGCCTGATCGGCATGGGCCTGGCCGCGCTGATCCTGCCAGCCATCGGCCCGAAGAGCATGGGCATGCTGCCGCCCCACGTCCCCACGCCCACCTGGCTGGTGGGGCTGGGCCTGATCGTGGTGATCGGCATCATCGTCGGCCTGCTGCCGGCGTTGCGCGCTAAGCGCCTGAAGATCGTCGACGCACTGGCCGGCCGCTGAGGAGGACACCCCATGAACAAGCTCAAGAAGTGGTTCGGCAACGCCTTCACCGTATTGCTGCTGGCGGTGGGCCTGGTGCTGTGGATCGGCCTGCCCTGGTTTGGCGTGCTTGCCGTGGCGCTGCTGGTGGCGCTGTGGCTGCTGCTGACCCGCGGTGGGCGGCTGGCACTGGCCGCCACCCGCATCGGCGTGGCCAGCCTGCCGCAGCGCTGGGGCGCGTCCTCGGTGATCGTGGTCGGCATTGCCGGCGTGGTCGGCGTGCTGGTGGCCATGCTGGCCATGGGCGAAGGCTTCCAGGCCACGCTCAGCAACACCGGCGATGACACCACCGCCATCGTGCTGCGCGGCGGTTCGCAGGCGGAAACCAACTCGGTCATCACCCGCGAACAGGTGCCCACTCTGTCCACCCTGCCCGGCGTGGCGCGCGATGGCGAAGGCCGCCCGCTGCTGTCGCCGGAACTGTCGCAGGTGGTGAACCTGGTTTCGCGCGCCGACGGCACCGACGTCAACGCACAGTTCCGCGGCGTTGGCCCGCAGGCCTGGGCCGTGCATGACAAGGTGAAGATCGTGCAGGGTCGCAAGTTCAGCGCCGGCCTGCGCGAGATCGTGGTCGGCCAGGGTGCGCAGGGCCAGTTCCGCGATATGGAAGTGGGCAAGACCCTCACCCTGGGCAACCAGAGCTGGACCGTGGTGGGTGTATTCGCCACCGGCGATGCGCACGATTCGGAACTGTGGACCGACGCCGATACCCTGGCCACCACCTACCAGCGCAGTGCCTGGCAGTCGATCAGCGTGCGGACCGAAGGCAAGCCCGGCTTCGAGCAGTTCAAGGCCGCCGTTGCCGCCGATCCGCGCCTGAAGCTGGACGTGGAAACCACCCGTGCGTACTACAGCAAGCAGGGCGGTGGCCTGACCAAGCTGATCGACATCCTTGGCAAGGTGATCGGCACCATCATGGCGGTGGGCGCGGTGTTCGGCGCGCTCAACACCATGTATGCGGCAGTGGCCACGCGTGCGCGCGAGATCGCCACCATGCGCGCGATCGGCTTCCGCAGCCTGCCGGTGGTGACCGCGGTAATGCTGGAAACCATGCTGCTGGCGCTGCTGGGCGGCCTGCTGGGCTGCGCCGTGGCGTGGCTGGTGTTCAATGGCTACAGCGTGTCCACGATCGGCAGCAACTTCAGCGCGGTGGTGTTCAAGTTCCATGTGTCGCCGGAACTGCTGTGGACCGGCTTGAAGTGGGCGCTGGGCATCGGCCTGGTCGGCGGCTTGTTCCCGGCGCTGCGTGCGGCGCGGTTGCCGATCACTACGGCGTTGCGCGAGACCTGATCAACGCACGGGTGTAGGTAGTGATGGACGTGAGCGGGCGAAGCGAAGGCTTCGCCCGTTTTTTTTGGCGCGCCATCCACGCATGGCGTGGATCCACCGGCCGTCATTGCGCGGGCGCCATGCAGTAGATCCACGCCATGCGTGCATGAACCACCGCACACCACGCGCATTACAGATCACTCAATACCTGCCGCTATCGATGCCTCTGCGCATGCAAAACAGCGCGCGCGTGATGCTGCGCACATCCAGCCTGTGGATTGTTGGTTGCGATTCATTTTCGCGCGCAGGTGACACGCCGGGACAAACAGTTACGAATGAAAACACTCTAGAATCGCGCCCCCCACGTTGGTTTGCAGCACCCTCCGCGCCCACAGAACGGGCGCATGTTTTTTTCTGAAACACGAGATTTCACGGATGTTCCTGAAGACCACCCCGCTGCGCAACGCGATCACCCTCGCGCTGGCCGCCAGCTGCACCACCCCCGCCTTCGCACAGGATGCAGGCGACAACACCACCAACCTCGACCGCATCGAGATCACCGGCTCGCGCATCCGCCAGGCCAGTGTCGAAACCGCCCAGCCGGTGGTTGCGCTGAACCGCGCCGAGATCGAGAAGAAGGGCTACGTCAACGTTGCCGACATCCTGCAGGACGTGACCGCTGCCGGTTCGCCGAGCATGAGCCGCGCCTCCTCGCTGACCTCCTCGCGCGACTTCGGCGGCATGTATGTCAGCCTGCGCAACCTGGGCCCGGAACGCAGCCTGGTGCTGATCGACGGCCGCCGCATGGGCGTCAGCGCCGGCGGTTATTCGGATCTGGCCTCCATTCCTTCGGCCATCGTCGAGCGCGTGGAAGTGCTGACCGACGGCGCTTCGGCGCTGTACGGCTCGGACGCCATCGCCGGTGTGGTCAACATCATCACCCGCAAGAACTTCGACGGTGGCGAAGCCAGCGTCTACGTCGGCCAGTACGGTGAAGGCGACGGCCAGAAGCGCTCCTACAGCGCTACCTTCGGCAAGACCTTCGACCGCGGCTGGTTCAGCGTGGGTGCCGAGCGCACCAAGGAAGACGAAGTGATGGGCGGCGCGCGCGAGTTCAGCCGCTACGTCAACGGCCCGCGCCACCCCAATGACGGCCTGAACGGCACCACGCCGTGGGGCAGCGTCACCGTGGGTGGCAAGGCACTGACCGTCGGCCCGGGCGGTGACCCGACCGATGCGGCGAACTTCCATACGCCGAACCCGGCCGATGGTGCCAACACCAAGACCAACATGAGCCTGCTGACCGGCCTGGAGCGCACCTCGGTGTTCGCCAACGGTGGCTTCTCGTTCACCGACAACCTGCGCCTGGTTGCCGATGCGATGTACAGCAAGCGCGAATCGACCAAGCACCTGGCCGGCTACCCGTACTCGGTCACCGCCGCGCAGTCGCGCAATGGCACCCGTGCCGCCCTGTCCAAGGACAGCGCGTTCAACCTGTGGGGCCAGGACGTGCTGTTCTCGCACCGCACCGAAGAGATGCTGCGCGGCACCGAAAACACCCTGGAAACCAAGCGCGGCAGCCTGGGCCTGGAAGGCAGCTTCGAAACCGGTTCGCGTTACTGGGACTGGAACGTCAGCTACACCTACAACCGCAATGAAGGCGAGCGCGTCGGCACCGGCAGCATGTACCAGCCGAACGTGAACCTGGCCGTGGGCCCGTCGTTCATCGAAAACGGCGTTGCCTACTGCGGCACCCGCGATGCGGTGATCGCCGGCTGCGTGCCGTGGAACCCGGCCGCGCCGATGGGCTACACCGGCCCGGGCTCGCTGAGCAACCAGGACGTGCAGGACTACCTGTTCGCCCGCTTCGTGGACAAGAGCCAGACCACCACCAAGGTGGCCAGCGCCAACATCTCCGGTTCGCTGTTCTCGCTGCCGGCCGGTGACATCATGGCCGCCATGGGCTTCGAGCACCGCACCGAAGAAGCGCGCTACACCCCGGACCTGATGGTGCAGAACGGCCAGATTGCCGGCACCAGCGGCCAGCCGACCCAGGGCGACTACTCGCTCAACGAGGTCTACCTGGAACTGCAGGTGCCGCTGCTGGCCGACATGGCCTTCGCCCGTGAACTGTCGCTGGACGTGGCCGGTCGCTATTCGGACTACAACAACTTCGGTTCCACCACCAACAGCAAGTTCGGCCTGAAGTGGAAGCCGATCGACAGCCTGCTGGTGCGCGCCACCTACGGCACCGGCTTCCGTGCGCCCACCGTTGACGACCTGTACGGCGGCACCGTCAGCAGCCGCGATTCGTTCACCGATCCGTGCGATACCTCCTTCGGCACCGCCGCCACCAGCGCCACCGTGGCGGCCCGCTGCAAGGCCCTGAACGTGCCGGCCAACTTCCGCCAGCTCAACAGCGATGGCAGCGTGGCCAGCAAGCCGGGCCAGCAGGCCACCACCGATTTCAATTCGGGTTCCAACCCGAACCTGAAGCCGGAAACCGCCAAGACCTGGACCGTCGGCCTGGTCTACAGCCCCGACTTCGTGCAGGGCCTGGACCTGAGCCTGGACTGGTGGAAGATCCGCATCGACAACGCCATCGTTGGCGAGTCGGCCACCAACATCCTGGAACAGTGCTACGTGCAGGGTTCGGACGCCGCGTGCGGCCGCTTCACCCGCGGCAGCAACGGCCAGGTCAATGCGCTGGACCGTTCGCTGGTCAACGCCGGCTACCGCGAAACCGCCGGCTATGACATCAGCGCGCGCTACCGCCTGCCGGAAACCGCGTTCGGCAAGTTCGCCGTCACCTGGAACACCACCTACACCGACTACCTGGAGCAGCGTAACGACAACGCCGCGACCACTCCGGTGGAACAGCTGACCAGCTGGGGCGGCAACTTCCGCGTGCGTTCGACCTTCAACCTGGACTGGCAGTACGGCAACCTGGGCATCGGTTGGACCGCGCGCTACTACTCCAGCATGAAGGAGAAGTGCTCCTACATGGACGAGTGCAACATGCCGGGCTTCAGCTCGGCCTACACCGATGCCTCGCCGACCAACAAGGTGGGTTCGAACACCTTCCACGACCTGCAGGTGCGTTACGCCCTGCCGTGGGACGGCACCGTGTCGCTGGGCCTGAACAACGTGTTCGACCACCAGGGTCCGATCATGTACAGCCAGCCGAACAGCAGCTTCGTCTACTACGGCGGCTTCGACATCGGTCGTTTCATGTACATGAAGTACCAGCAGCGCTTCTAAGCACTGCACCCGCGTTCCCGTTCCGGCCAACTCTCTCCTGGCCGGAGATGGAAGCAGAACGGCGCCCCTCGGGGCGCCGTTCTTTTTTCCGCGGTCCTGGGGTCGGATCCCTTCGCATGGCGAAGGGCTCTGACCCCATCGTCTTCGCAGGCCCTGGGGTCAGAGCCCTTCGCGTTGCGAAGGGATCCGACCCCGCGCTGCGCGCATCGCCCGCACGTTCTCGGCCACGAACAGCACCAGTCCGGCCCAGATCACCGCAAACCCAATCGCCTTGCCGGTATCGAATGCTTCATGGAAGAAGAACACGCCCAGCAGCAGCTGCAGGCTGGGCGCGATGTACTGCAGGATGCCGACCAGCGACAGCGGAATACGCTTCACCCCGTAGGCGAAGCCGATCAACGGCACGGCTGTCACCACCCCGCCGAACACCAGCAGCAGATCGTTGCGCCAGCCCCAGCCGTGGAAGAACGCGCCGCCGTGGCCGTTCTCGGCCCAGATCGCAAAGCCCAGCGCCGGCAGGAACAGGTACAGGCTTTCCACGCCCAGGCCGGCCACCGGATCGACCGACACCAGCTTGCGCAGCAGCCCGTACAGCCCGAACGAGCAGGCCAGGCCCAGCGCGATCCATGGCGGCGTGCCCGCATCGATGGTCAGCCAGGCCACGCCCACCGCAGCCATGCCCACCGCCACCCACTGCAGGCGGCGCAGCCGTTCCTTCAGCACCAGCACGCCCAGCAGCACGTTCACCAGCGGATTGATGAAGTAGCCCAGGCTGGTTTCGATCACATGGCCGGCGTTCACCGCCCAGATGTACAGGCCCCAGTTGAAGGCAATGGTCAGGCTGGATACGGCCAGGATCGGCAGCGCGCGCGGCTGCGCGGCGATCTTCTGCCACCAGCCCAGGCGTGCGCTCAGCAGCAGCCAGGCCACCACCAGCACGGTGGACCAGATGATGCGGTGGGCGATGATCTGGAACGAAGGCACCTCGTTGAGCAGGTGCCAGTACACCGGCACCAGCCCCCACAGCACGAAGGTGGAGGCGGTGACCAGCAGGCCGCGGCGTTGTTCTTTTTCGTCGATGCTCACTGCGTCATGCTCACTTCGTCAGTTCACTTGTTTCGGGTCCGGGCCATGGTCAGCACCACCACGCCCAGCAGGATGACCGCCATGGCCAGGAAATCGCGCCAGCCGAAGCGCTCGCCATTCAATGCCGCGCCCAGCAGCACCGCGATCACCGGGTTCACGTAGGCATAGCTGCCGGCCAGCGCCGGGCGCACGTTGTGCAGCAGCCAGACGTAGGCAGTGAAGGCCACGATGGAGCCGAACACGCACAGGTAGGCCATCGCCAGCAGGCCACCGGTATCGGGCAGGGTGGTTGGGCGTTCGCCCACGGCCAGGCCGATCAGCACCAGCAGCACGCCACCGCACAGCATCTGGCCGGCAGCGGTCATGAACGGGCCGGGCAGATCCAGCCCGCGCGCCCAGACCGAACCGAACGCCCAGCCGATCGGCGCGATCAGCAGCAGCACCAGCCCCGTCGGTGAAGCCGTCAGGCTGCTGCCCGCGTTCAGCCACACCACGCCGACGAAGCCCACCGCGATGCCCAGCCACTCGCCACGGCTGGCGTGCTGGCCGCGCAGCGCGGAAAACAGCGCCATCCACAGCGGCACCGAGGCCACCGCCGTGGCCGCCAGGCCCGACGACACCTCGCGTTCGGCCAACACCACCATGCCGTTGCCCAGCACCAGCATGGTCACACCCATGATGACCAGGTTGCGCCACTGCCGCAGGGTCGGCCGGGGCAGCTTCAAGAACACCCGCAGGGCCAGGTACATCAGCCCGCCGGCAATGATGAATCGGCTGCCAGAGACCATGGTGAGCGGCAGCGCGCCGCCGTGCAGGGCCTTGGCGATGCCCAGGTAGGTGGATCCCCAGACCACGTAGACCAGCAGCAGTGCCAACGCGACAAGGCCGCCCCGGGGGGCAGCCGCAGAAGAAACAGGGGGAGCCGACATGACGCACCAGAAAGCCGGGGGAAGCCGGATTCTAGTGGGTTCGGCTGCATCGCGTACGACGATCTAGCTATGGTCCCTCCCCCTCGCCGCTGTCATCCTGTGCGGTCCCATGCCCTGCCCCGCCTGTTCCGGCACCTGGCGTTGACATGGGATGCAGTACCCAGGAGGCTGACCGCCAGCGCCCCGCGCGCGGCTGGCACCGATCTTTCCCGCACGGAAGCGCCGCATCGAGGATCCCCAACCGGATGAGCACCACGTCCCATTCCGCTGTCCCCAGCACCGACGGCGCCGCGCTGCGCCGATCGATCTCCAATACCCTCAAAGGCTCCGCCGGCAATCTGGTGGAGTGGTATGACGTCTACGTGTACTCGGTGTTCGCCGTGTACTTCGAATCGCAGTTCTTCTCGCCCGAAGACAAGAACTCCACCATGTACGTGTGGGCGATCTTCGCCGCCACGTTCCTGATGCGCCCCATCGGTGCCTGGTTCTTCGGCCGCTTCGCCGACCGCCATGGCCGCCGCCTGGCGCTCACTGTGTCGGTCACGCTGATGGCCGTCTGCTCGTTCCTGATCGCCATTACCCCCACCGCGGCCAGCATCGGCATCTGGGCAGCGATCATCCTGCTGTTCGCGCGCCTGCTGCAGGGCTTCGCCACCGGTGGTGAGTACGGCGCCAGCGCCACCTACATGTCCGAGGCCGCCATTCCCGGCCGCCGCGGCTTCCTGTCCTCGTTCCACTACGTCACCCTGGTCGGTGGCCATGTGCTGGCCCAGCTCACCCTGTTCCTGATGCTGAACTTCTGGGGCAAGCCGGAAATCTCCGAGTTCGGCTGGCGCATCGCCTTCGGCATCGGCGGTATCGCTGCCGTAGTGGTGTTCTGGCTGCGCCGTGGCATGGACGAGACGATGGAAGAATCGTCGATCGAAGCCGCGCGCGAAGGCAAGGCGAAGAAGTCCGGTTCGATGTACGAACTGTTCGTGCACCAGTGGCGCCCGCTGCTGCTGTGCTTCCTGATCACCGCCGGCGGCACCATTGCCTTCTACACCTACTCGGTGAACGGCCCGAAGATGATCCAGAGCGCGTTCGCCGCCGACGACCCGATGACCGCCACCCTGGTCAACCTGGGCGTGCTGACGTTCCTGATGGTGCTGCAGCCGGTGGGCGGCTGGCTGTCGGACATCATCGGCCGCAAGAGCCTGCTGGTGTTCTTCGGCGTGGGCGGCGTGCTGTACAGCTGGTACCTGATCACCCAGCTGCCGCACCAGCATGATGCCACCCTCGCCTTCCTGACCCTGGCGCTGGGCTTCGTCATCCTCACCGGCTACACCTCAATCAACGCCGTGGTGAAGGCCGAACTGTTCCCCGCCCACATTCGTGCGCTGGGCGTGGGCCTGGGCTACGCACTGGCCAACTCGTTGTTCGGTGGCACCGCGCCGCTGCTGTACCAGGGCGCGCTGAAGACCGGCCACGTGGACTGGTTCGCCATCTACGTAACCGCCACGATCGCGGTATCGTTGGTGGTCTATGTGTTCTTCCTCACCAACAAGGGCCCGAACTGGCTCGACGGCACCCGCAAGTAACGCTGCGGTCCTGATGGCAGCCACCGGTGCAATGCCGGTGGCTGCGGTTTACCCGGCCACCCCACTGATGTGGGTGGCCTTGGGCACAGCCCTGGCCACGACGCTGGCCTGGCTGCTGCGACGCCCACCCGCGCAGGCCCAATGGCCGCGTATCGGTTTCGGCATCGCCCTGCTGCTGTTCTGCCTTGCCCTGCTGGTGGCGCTGGCCACCGTGCTGGGCGGCGATACCACGCCCATGAACCTGCAACTGCATCGCGGTGAGAACCCCGGCCGCCCGCTGGCGTCCGGTCCGCGGGCAGGTCTGTATGTAGCCGCCCTGCTCGCCAGTGCCTGGGGCGCATGGCGGCTGCTTCGTGGCCGGCGGTAACGGCGACGCGATTGATGTCGACTGGGTGATGGCGACTGGGTGACGGCGGCTGGGTAGAGTCGACTGGGTAGAGTCGACTGTTAGTCGACTGCCTTCCCGTCCGACGCATGAAACCCGCGCTTCGCGCGAAGTCGACTAACAGTCGACTCTACCGCAGGTGTCATGGCGCCGTTGCCATATCGCAGGCGTCATGGCGCCGTTGCCGTATCGCAGGCATCATGGCGGCGAGGTCATCCCCACGCCGCCACTGTCGATCCCGCGCTCCGCCATCAGCGGCGGGCGGCTTCACTCTTCTCGCGGGCGCCGCGGAATTCGGACGCTTCTTCCCAGGTCGGCCAGCGGCGGCTGTTGGCCAGTTCGGCGCCCAGGTCGTACACCAGCAGGGTATCGGCGGCATGGCCGGCCGGGTCCCAGCTGGGGCTCCAGGCATCGCAGGCCTGGTGGTAGCAGTCGGCGAAGTACTTCTCACGCAGCGCGCGGCCGGCTTCCACGCCGCCTTCCAGCTTGTCCAGGCCCGGGCCGATGGTGATGGCCGGCACGCCCAGGCGGGCGAAGGCAAAGTGGTCAGCGCGGTAGAAGAAGCCGGCTTCCAGATTGGGGTCCGGGCTGTAGCTGCGGCCGCGAGCCTTGGCGACGCGCTCCAGATCCCCTTCCAGCGACACGCGGCCCTTGCCCCACGAGGCAATATCGCGGGTGGCGCCATCGGGGCTGAACATTTCGATGTTCAGCACGGCGGCGGTCTTTTCCAGCGGTGCCAGCGGGTGCGCCGCGTAGTAGCTGGCGCCCAGCAGGCCCTTTTCTTCAGCGGTCAGGGCCACGAAGAACAGCGTGCGCTGCGGCTGCGGACCGGCGGCGAACACGCGGCCCAGCTCCAGCACCGTGGCCACGCCCGTGGCGTTGTCGATCGCACCGCGGCGGATGCGGTCTCCCTTGGCGTCGGGCTGGCCGATGCCGAAGGCGTCCCAGTGCGCCGAGAAGATCACGGCTTCATCGCCGTGCTCGCCACCGGGCAGCTTGGCCACCACGTTGCGGGTCACCACCTGCTCGCGCTTCAGTGCGAATTCCGCGCTGAGACGGGCATTGTCCAGCTGCACCGGGCGGAAGTCGGCCTGCATGGCCTTGCGCTTCTCGGCGTCGAAATCCAGGCCGGCGTCGGCGAAGATCGCCTCGGCCAGCGAGCGCTGCATCCAGCCGCGCAGCGGCGTGTGCTGGGCCATCGCCTCGGCGTTGCTGCGCTCGATATCGAACAGCGGCGAGGTGCCCGAGCTCTTCACCGTGGCCCAGCCGTAGGCGGCCGGGGCGGTCTCGTGCACGATCAGCACACCCTCGGCGCCACGGCGCGCGGCCTCTTCGAACTTGTAGGTCCAGCGGCCGTAGTAGGTCACCGCCTTGCCGTCGAACGCGCCCGGCGCATCGGCTTCGAAGTCGGCATCGTTGATCAGCACCACGGCGATCTTGCCGTGCAGATCCACATCCTTGTAATCGTTCCAGTGGCGTTCCGGCGCATCGATGCCGTAGCCGACGAACACCAGCGGTGCGTTCTTGATCTGCACGCGCTTGCGCGGCTGCAGGCTCTGCAGGGTCACGTCCTCACCGTTCACCAACGCGCGGCTGCCGCCCTTCAGGGCCAGGCTGGCCTTGGCCGCGCCATCCAGCTGCGCACGCACCAGCGGTACCGGCTGCACCCAGCTGCCATCGGCACCACCGGGCTGCAGGCCATAGCTGCGGAACTGTTCGATCAGGTACTGCACCGTGCGCTCTTCGCCTGCCGTGGCCGGGGCGCGGCCCTCGAACTCGTCCGAGGCCAGCACGCGCACGTGGCGCGACAGCGCCTGCGGATCGATGCCGCCACCGGGCAGATCATTGGCCGCATGGGCCAGGCCTCCGACGAACAGGCAGGACGACAGCAGCAACACGCGCATCGGATTCACGGCAATACCACGGCAGGAAGGGATGCCCTGCAGTGTAGCGTGACAGTGCGATGACGGCGCGCGTTGCGTTCAGCGACGCACGCGGTCCAGCCAGCAGGCCAGGCCCTGCGCGTTCAATTCGATATCCATGGCCAGCACCTCGGCCACCGCGGCCTGGTCAAGCGCGCAGCCATGCGCCTGCGCGCGTTCCAGGTACAGCGCCTGCAATGCCGCCAGCAGGCAGCGGTGGCGATCAGGCCGCCCATCGCATTGGCGGCCGATGGTGGCCATGGCATCGATCTGCTCGATCAGATCGGCCGCCAGCGCCGGCACCTGCTGCACCCGCCCGTAGTGGGTCAGGTACATCGCCTGCGGGTCGTACGCCAGCATGCGCTGGATCGACGCCTTCATGGCCTCGGGATCGAACTGCACCGGCGAAGACGTCGGGAAGATGAAGGCGCCCTTGGCGCTGTCCAGTTCGCGGTAGGAAATGCCGAAGGTATCGCCGGTGAACCAGCTGCGGCTGCGCGCATCCCACACACAGTAATGGTGCAGCGCATGGCCGGGGGTGTGCAGCAGCAACAGTTCGCGGCCGGCCAGATCGATGCGGTGGCCATCGTCGGCCACCACCACACGGTCTTCGGCAATGGGCTCGATGCGGCCGTAACTGCGCGCGATTTCCTCGGCGCCGTACACCGCGGTGGCGCCGGCGATCAGCCGGGTGGGGTCGATCATGTGCGGTGCGCCGCGCGGGTGCAGCACGGCACGGGCATTGGGCAACTGCTGCATCAGCAGGCCGGCGCCGCCAGCGTGGTCCAGGTGCACGTGGGTCAGCAGCAGCCAGTCCACCGCTTCCGGGCCCAGGCCGGCATCGGCCAACGCCTGCAGCATCGCCGGTACCGACAGGCCGGTACCGCAGTCGACGAAGGCGGCGCGACCGTTTTCCACGATCAGGTAGGCGGCATCGAACTGCGCCCGCTGGAAACCGGTATCGATGGTGTGGATGCTGGGGTCGGCGGTCATCGGCACGCACCTGGCAGGATCAGGAACAGACGCCCATGGTAGGCCGCCGCAGGGGGCGGGTTCGATGCGGCTTTGGTCGGAGGGGCACGGGGGCCGGGGGTAGAGTCGACTGTCAGTCGACTTCGCGCGAAGCGCGGATTTTTGGCGATGCCCGGCAGGAGAGCAGTCGACCAACAGTCGACGCTACCTTTGCAGGTACCTCGGCCGCAGCAGCAGTGCCAGCACCAGCACTGCCAGGAACGCGCCGTAGGCGTACAGCACGGCCAGCACCTGCGGCCAGATCGGGCCGGCACCGGCCTGCACCAGGCCGATATGGTGGCCCCACAGCATGGCCACGATGCTCAACAGGAAGGCCAGCACCAGGCTGGCGCTGTCGAACACGCGCCGCCGCAGGGTGCGCGGCTGGCGCGGGAAGAGCCAGTACAGGCTGCCCAGCAGCAGGAACCAGGGCAGGAACAGCAGCAGCGACAACCAGGCCATTGCAGACTCCCCCTATGTTTGCGTGTGGTACGTAGCGTTGAGCTTGCTCGACGGCCCTTCTGTAGAGTCGAGCCATGCTCGACTGGCGGATCAACAGCAGTCGAGCATGGCTCGACTCTACATCAGGGCGAAGTCGAGCAAGCTCGACGCTACAAGGGCCACGTTACTCGGCGCGCAGCGCCGCCAGTGCGGCGAGCACGGCCTCTACGTCGGCTTCCAGCTTGAACAGCTCGCTCTGCAGTGCGTCGCCCTGCTCGGCCTGCTTCAGCACGGCAATCAGCTGGCCGGCATCGCGCGGCGAATCAAAGCCTTCGCTCTGGATCAGCAGCGTGCCGTCGCCAGCGGTCAGCTTGAAGTAGAAGCGGCCGTCCTTCTCGCGGTACTGCTTGAACAGCGGCGGGGCCACGCGGGCCACGCCGGCGTCTTCGCTGGCGATGTCGCCGGCGCTGGACAGATCGCGCAGGCCCACGGCGTGGCGCAGTTCGTCCAGCAGCGGCATGGCCAGCTGTTCGCGCAGCTGCTGGCCACGGCGCTTCAGCAGCGCTTCGATCTTTTCCGGCTCGGCCATCAGCGCGTTGTAGCGCTCGCGCAGCGGCGACAGTTCGCTGTCGATACGCTCGAACAGCTGCTGCTTGGCATCGCCCCAGCTGATGCCCTCGGCGAAGGCCTGGGCAAACGCGGCGGTCTGCTCGGCGCTGGCGAAGGCCTGGTACATCTGGAACAGCGCCGAACCTTCGGTGTCCTTCGGTTCGCCCGGTGCGCGCGAATCGGTCAGGATCGAGAACACCAGCTTCTTCAGCTCTTCGCGCGGGGCGAACAGCGGAATGGTGTTGTGGTAGCTCTTGCTCATCTTGCGGCCGTCCAGCCCGGCCAGGGTGGCCACCTGCTCGTCGATCACCACCTCGGGCAGCGGGAAATACTCCTTGCCGTACACGTGGTTGAAGCGCTGGGCGAAATCGCGCGCCATTTCGATGTGCTGGATCTGGTCGCGGCCCACCGGCACCTGGTTGGCCTTGAAGATCAGGATGTCGGCGGCCATCAGCACCGGGTACATGAACAGACCGGCGCTCACGCCGGCATCTTCATCCACGCCTTCCTCGCGGTTCTTGTCCACCGCCGCCTTGTAGGCATGGGCACGGTTGAGGATGCCCTTGCTGGCGATGGCGGTCAGGAACCACATCAGTTCGGTGGTTTCTCGGATATCGCTCTGCCGGTAGAACCACACATGTTCCGGGTCCAGGCCGCAGGCCAGCCAGCTGGCGGCGATTTCCAGGGTCGCGCGCTGGGTGCGCTGCGGGTCCTGGGCCTTGATCAGGCTGTGCAGGTCGGCCAGGAAGAAGAAGCTTTCGATATCCGGCGCGCGGCTGGCGGCGATCGCCGGGCGGATGGCGCCAACGTAGTTGCCCAGGTGGGGCGTGCCAGAGGGGGTGATGCCGGTAAGGACTCGGGTCGTCATGACTGCGTGCGGAAACCTTCGATGAACGGGGCCAGTTTACCGCGTGCCGGGCCAACCCCGTCGGGGCCGGCCGTGCGTTTGTTCACTCGAGCCCACCGGAGACCTGCCATGAAGCGCCTGCTGCCCCTGCTGCTGATCCTGCCCCTGGCCGGCTTCCGGCCCGCCCCGCCGCCGTCGGCCCCCTACCCGCAACAACCGGTGCGGATGGTGCTGGTGGACCGCGACCGCGATACCGAACTGCGCAGCTATGCCGCCGACGGCCAGCAGTGGGTGGCCGGGGAACGCGGCCACCGCTACGCCGTGCGCCTGTACAACGACAGCCCCCGGCGGGTGCTGGTGGTGCTGTCGGTGGACGGCATCAATGCCATTTCCGGCGAAGATGCCGATCCGTCGCAGACCGGCTACGTGCTCGACCCGGGCCAGAGCGCGGACATCACCGGCTGGCGCAAGAGCCAGGACGAAGTGGCCCAGTTCGTCTTCAGCAGCCCCGGCGGCAGCTATGCCAGCCGCACCGGGCGGCCGGACAACATCGGCGTGGTCGGCATGGCGGTGTTCAACGAGGCCTACCGCTGGCGCCCCACCCCGCGTCCGCCGCTGCGCCATCTGCCGCCGCCGGCACCGGCCGCGCCGGCCCCCGCCGCCGAATCCGCCGCGGCCGACGCCAGTGCCAGCCGCATGGAAAGCAGCAGCGCCAGCAAGGCGCGCAGCCAGGCCCCGGCGCTGGGCACCGGCCATGGCGAGCGCGAGTACTCGCAGGTGCGCGATACCCAGTTCGAGCGCGCCAGCCGCACGCCCACCCAGGTGGTGCAGCTGCGCTACGACAGCGCCCGCAACCTGCGCGCACGTGGCATCCGCCTGGATGCACCGTCACGCCTGGTGCAGGAACCGCAGGCCTTCGCCAACCGCTACGTGCCCGATCCGCCGGCGCGCTGAGCGCACACAGCACGACGCCCGCACCATTTCGGCGCGGGCGTCGGGCTGTGGGGACGCTCAGGTGCCTGAGCGCGGGACTTACCTGAAGTCCGGATAATCCTTGCGCACGCTGTCCGAGAACTCGCTGACTTCCTTCTCGGCACGGTCCTTCGCCCAGCCGTAGCGTTCCTGCAGACGGCCAGCCAGATACTCCGCGTTGCCTTCTGCCACATCGAAATCATCGTTGGTCAGATCGCCCCACTTGGCCTGGGCCTTGCCCTTCAGCTGCGACCACTTGCCGGAAATGATGTCTTTGTTCATTGCTGGAATCCTTGGTTGCAACGGCGTTCTTACCGTAGCTCCAGCTTCGCGCACTGCCTGTTGAACAGCGGTCAACCCGCCATGAAAACCCTGCTCACCTGCTTGAATGGTTCACTACCCAGCGCGTTGCACCGCGCCTGCACGCGCGCACGAAAAAGGCCGGGAAATGCCCGGCCTTTCCGTGTGTCGCACCACCGCAGGCTCAGTTGCCCTTGGCGGCATCCTCGACCTTTTCGCCAGCCTTCTGCACATCCTTGCCGGCACCGGCAACGGTATTGCAGCCGGACAGCATGGCCACCGAGAACATCGACAACAGCATCAGGGCAACTACACGCTTCATGAGCTTCTCCTTGGGTTGGCCGCTACACCGCGCACATCGCGGGTCGGATTCTGTCGGTTGGCGGCGGTACCCGAAGGCACCGCCGTCGCTTGACGTGCAATCTGGCGGCAACGGCGTGGAGCGAGTGTGAACGGCGCTGCAGGCCATTCAGACTGCGGCAGGCAGGCTCAGTCGCGCATCAGGGTGGATTTGCCGAACAGGCTCTCTACCAGGTCCACGGCCAGCTCGGCGGTGGAGTTGTGGTTGTCCAGCAGCGGGTTCAGTTCCACGATGTCCAGCGAGCCCATGCGACCGCTGTCGGCAATCATTTCCATCACCAGCTGCGCCTCGCGGTAGTTCACCCCGCCCGGCACGGTGGTGCCCACGCCGGGGGCGATGCTGGGGTCCAGGAAGTCCACGTCGAAGCTGACATGCAGGTGGGTGTTCTCATCCACACCGGCCAGCGCGGCTTCCACCGTGCGCTTCATGCCGTTCTCATCGATGTAGCGCATGTCGTACACATCAACCCGGTGGGTCTTGATCAGGCGCTTCTCGTCCGGGTCCACCGAACGGATGCCGATCTGGTGCACCTGGGTGGGGGCGATGGCCGGGGCGCTACCGCCCAGCCGGGTCAGTTCGTCCGGGCCCAGGCCGCACAGGCAGGCCACCGGCATGCCGTGGATGTTGCCCGACGGGGTGACATCGCTGGTGTTGAAATCCGAATGCGCATCCAGCCACAGCACGCGCAGGGTCTTGCCCTGCTCACGGCACCAGCGCGCCACGGCGGTGATCGAACCGATGCCCAGGCAATGGTCGCCGCCCAGCATGATCGGCATGCGCCCGGCCTGCAGTTCGGCGTAGCTGGCCTCCATCAGCGCGCGGTTCCAGGCCACCACTTCATCCAGATGGCGGTAGCCGGCCACCGGTGCCGTCCACGGGTTGCGCGGGCCGTCCAGGTTGCCCAGGTCGCGCACGTCCACGCCACGCGCGGCCAGCGCCTCGGGCAGGCCGGCCACGCGCAGGGCTTCCGGCCCCAGCCGCGCCCCGCGATGGCCCGCGCCCACATCGGTGGGTACGCCGATCAGGGTGACGGAAATGGGATGGGCCATGGGTGCCTCCTGCGAACGAAAAAGAGGCACAGTCTAGCCAGAGGCGTGTGACACCACTCGCGGCGGTGCAGCAGGGGCGCGGCCGGTGCAGCACGCGGTGGACAGCATCATGTGGACGTGGTGGGATGCAGGAGCACCCACGCGGTTAAGCGACCTTTGCAGGGCGACGCGCACCTGGCCGATGACGCACGTCGCGATGCTGCGCATGTTGCGCGTCCGTGCGCACCGCGCGTTCTGTCGTTTTTGCCTTGAAATCAGCGCTTTTAGCCAAAAACGACAATTCAACTTTCCGATCAGAAAGCGCGAATGCATCGCGAGAATCAATTGGCGCAGCCTCTTCCCGCGTGCCAATCATGAATCGCCACCGACAACGGGTGGCCGGGTTTCCAACCCCGAAGATCTTGATGTTGTTTACGCTTGCCAGCCGGCGTCGTCGTTCCGTGCGCGACGCCGGCTGGCAATCCGTCCGCGTCCATATGGCGGGCGGTGCGTGGGGGCCTCGTGCCCACCGGCTTCGTCAAGATCACCGGGATTGGAACCACGCATCGCCCGCCACCCGCAGCCGGTGGCGCTCTGCCCCGCTTCGAGGATGCCCGCATGACCCGACCGCCGCACCCCTTTCTGACCGCCACCCTGGGCGACGCTGCCGCGCAGCTGCCGCCGGAACTGGCACGCCCGCTGGAAGCGGCCTTCGCCGCCGCCAACGAAGTGCCCGATCCGCTCACCCTGCCCGCCTGCCTGCAGCGCCTGCGCGCCGGGGAAGCGGCCGATGGCCAACCGTGGCGGCGGCCGGTCAGTTCACCGGCGCAGGGCCAGGCGCTGGCCCGCGCCGACCGCGCCAACGCCGGCCTGGGTACGCTGCTGGAACTGCTGCACGCCGCCGAACGCGTGCGCGTGGATGGGGCCGCCAGGGACGATATCGGCGACGCCACGCGCGAAGGCCTGCTGCTGGCCTGCCGCGGGCTGGCCGAATACGTGGGGCAGCAGCTGCAGGCGGCCTGAGCCGGATCACGCCGGCGGTGCGACCCCCTGCGGATCGTGCAGGCTGCGCAGCTTCTTCTTGTTGATCTTGCCCACGCTGGTGCGTTCCAGCGCATCGACGAAGCGCACCCGCTGCGGAATGGCGTAGCGGGAAATATCGCCGGTGCGGCTGCGTGCCGCCACCAGTTCGATGATCTCCGCTTCGCTCACTTCGCTGCCGGCCTGCCGCACCACCAGCGGCAGCGGCCGTTCGCCCCACTTGTCATCGGCAATGCCGATGACCGCCACCTCGCTCACCGCCGGGTGCAGCGCAATGATGTCTTCCAGTGCCAGCGACGAGATCCATTCACCGCCGGTCTTGATCACATCCTTGATGCGGTCGGTCACCCGCAGGTAGCCGCCGCTGTCGATGTTGCCGATGTCGCCGGTATGCAGGTAGCCGCCTTCCCACAGCGCCGCCGATGCGTCGGGATTGTGCAGGTAGCCCGGGGTCAGCCAGGGCGCGCGCACCACCACTTCGCCAGTGGCACTGCCGTCGTGGGCGACGTCCTGCATCTGCGCATCGACGATGCGCAGTTCGACCAGCGGCACCGGAATGCCGGCCTTGGTGCGCAGTGACAGTTCCTGTTCCGCATCGGCCACTGCGTCGGGGTCGATCTGCGCCAGGGTCAGCAGCGGGCACGTTTCAGACATGCCATAGCCGCCGAAGACATCGATGCCGCGCGCCAGCGCCTGCTGGGCCAGCGCACGCGGCAGCGCCGCACCGCCGATGATCACCTTCCAGCCGCGCAGATCGACCTGTGCCGCATCCGGGTGCTCCAAGAGCATGTGCAGGATGGTGGGCACGCAATGCGAGAACGTCACCTGTTCGCGGGCGATCAGCTGCAGCAGCCGTGCCGGCAGGTAGCGCCCCGGGTAGACCTGCTTGATGCCCATCAAGGTGGCCACATAGGGCACGCCCCAGGCGTGCACATGGAACATGGGCGTGATCGGCATGTAGACATCGTCGCGATGCAGGCGGCCCTGGCTGGCAGCACTGCCCAGCGCGGCCATGGCCGCCAGCGAATGCAGCACCAGTTGCCGGTGGCTGAAGCACACCCCCTTGGGCAGGCCGGTGGTGCCGGTGGTGTAGAACACGGTGGCGCGCGTGTTCTCGTCGAAATCGGGGAAGCGGGTAACCGGTGTGGCCGCGTGCAGGCCGGCCTCGTATTCGCAGGCGAAGCCCGGCGGAAGCGGGCCGTCCTCATCGTCCAGCAGGATGCGGGTCTGCAGGTCGGGCAGCTGCTCGTGCAGCGCGTCCAGCACCGGCAGGAAATCGCGGTTGGCCAGGATCACCCGAGCGCCGCTGTGGTTCAGCGTGTACGCAATCTGTTCCGGTGCCAGGCGGATGTTAACCATCATCAGCACCGCACCCAGCATCGGCACGGCGAAGTAGCTTTCCAGGTAGCGGTTGCTGTCCCAGTCCATCACCGCCACGGTATCGCCCTGCTTCACCCCCAGCGACGCCAGCAGGCCGGCCAGTTGCCCGATGCGCGCCTGCAGGGTGCGGTAGTCGAAGCGCACGCGGTCGCCGTAGACGATTTCCTGCTGCGGCCGCGTCGCTAGAGGCGTATGCAGCAGCTGCTTGATCAGCAGCGGGTAGGCCGGCGCGGCGGCGTGTTCCGTTGGCATGGTGCGCTCCTTGTGGGCCGCATCAGGGCGGCCGGGTTCATCGGCCACACTAGCGATCCACGCAGGCCACGCCAGCGTACCTAGGTACCTGTGCCCGGCCGCAGCGGTTTTGCTAACCTCGCCAGAACATGCCCAGCCTGCTGATCGCCGACGACCACCCCTTGTTCCGCGCCGCCCTGCACCGCGCGGCCGAGGACGCCGTGGCCGACCTGCAGATCAGCGAAGCCGATTCACTGGAAACGGTGCTGGAAGCGCTGGAAAGCCAGCCGATCGACCTGATGTTGCTGGACCTGCACATGCCGGGCAACCACGGCCTGGCCGGGCTGGCCACCATCCGCGCGTTGCAGCCGGGGCTGGCGATCATCATCGTGTCGGCCAACGAAGAACCGCACGTGATCCGCCGCGCGATCGATCTGGGCGCGGCCGGCTACCTGCCCAAGAGTTCCGGCTTGAACGACCTGCAGCACGCGCTGCAGACCGTACTGGAAGGCGAGCGCTGGATTCCGGCATTGCTGCGCGAAGCGGTGGCGCGGGTCACGCCCTTCAACAAGGACGCCGACCTGGCCGCGCGCCTGTCCAGCCTGTCGGCGCACCAGTACAAGGTACTGAGCCTGGTGGCCGAGGGCCTGTTGAACAAGCAGATTGCCGACCGCCTGGGCGTGCAGCTGCGCACGGTGAAAGCGCACATGACGCGCATCATGGAACGGCTGGGCGTGCGCAACCGCGCGCAGGCGATCCGCGTGCTGCACGAAATGGGCCTGACCGATCCCGCACGGCAGATTGAAGACACCCAGGACGCCTGAGGCCTCAGTCCGCCACGGTGGTGGGCGTGGCCAGCAGGTGGTTGATCGCCCAGCGCAGGGCCAGCGGCTTGAAGGGTTTGTTGAGCAGTGACAGCCCCACCGCACGCACGGCCTCGCGCACCTCGCTGCCGGTATCGGCGCTGAGCACCACGGTCGGCCGCGGACCATGCGCGGCCACCAGCCGCTGCCACAGCGCCACGCCGGTATCGCCCGCGTCCAGGTGGTAGTCGAACAACCACAGCGCGGCATCGGCCGCGGCGTTGCCCACGGCGCCCGCATCGGCAACGGCCACCACATCGCAGCCCCAGGCCAGCAGCATCTGCTGCATGGCGTACAGCGCGTCCGGATCGTTGTCGACCACCAGCACACGGGTGCCCTTGATGGCACTGCTGCCGCCGCTCGCGGCCTGCGGGCGCTGGACCACCGGCGGTGTGGCGCGCGCCACGCTGATGGAGAACGCCGAACCGTGGTCGAGCACGCTGTGCAACTGCAACGGTGCATGCAGCAGGTGGGCAATACGGTGGGCGATGGTCAGCCCCAGACCCAGGCCCTGGCCATTGCTGCGGTCGCCGCGGTGGAATTCCTCGAACACGATGGACTGCTGTTCCGGCGCGATGCCGGGGCCGCTGTCATGCACCCCGATAAGCAGCGCCGGGCCGCGACGGCGCACGCCCAGCAACACCCCGCCCTGGCGGGTGTAGCGGATCGCATTGGCCAGGAAGTTCTGCAGCACCCGTCGCAGCAGCAGCGGATCGCTGTGGACCCAGGCCGCCGTGCGCACGTAACGGAACTGCAGGCCACGCGCGGCGGCCAGCACGGCGAATTCCTGCGCAAGCGGGTCCAGCACGGTGGCCAGCGCGAACGGGCGCGGGTCGGGTACCAGCCCACCGGCTTCCAAGCGCGAGATGTCCAACAGGCCCGACAGCAGATCGTCGGTGGAATCGAGCGCCCCGCGGATCTGGCGCAGGAAGCTGCCGAGGAATTCCGAATCGATGTGCTGGGACATGGCGTCGGCCAGCAGCTGGGCCGCGTGCAACGGTTGGATCAGGTCGTGGCCCACCGCGGTCAGGAAACGCGTCTTGGCCACGTTGGCCCGTTCGGCCTCGTGCACCGCCTGTTCCAGCCGCGCGGTGCGGTCCTGCACCCGCCGTTCCAGCGTTTCATTGCTGCGCTTGAGTGCATCCTCGGCGCGGCGGAAGGCGGTGACGTCGGTGAAGGTGGCCACGTAACCACCGCCGGGCATCGGGTTGCCACGGATTTCAACGATGGTGTTGTCCGGGAAGATGCGCTCGGACAGATGTGGGGTGCCGCGCCGCATGTGGGCCACGCGGCGCTGCAGCGCGTGGTCGGGGCTGTCACCGGCCCGCTGGCCGATCTGCAGCTGGTCCAGCGCCCACGCGGTCAGGTCCACCACCGGCCGGCCCACCTGCAGCAGTTCCGGCGGGAAGCGGAACAGCGCGGCATAGCGGCTGTTCCAGGCCACCAACTGCAACTGCGCATCGACCACGCTGATGCCCTGGCTCATGTTTTCCAGCGCGGCCTCCAGCAGGCGCTGGTTGAAGCGCAGCGCTTGGGTCGCCTCGCCCACCGCACGGGTGACCGCATCCAGCGGCGCCGCGCCGCCATCGCGCGCGGCTTCCACCAGCAGGCGCGCCATGCCGGCGCCGACCACGGCGGTCAGTTCGCGTTCGATGGCGGTCACACGCTCGCCTTCCAGCATCTGCCCGGCATGCCCTTCCATCAGTTGCCGTGCGCGTTCCTGGCCCAGGAAGCGCCCGGCGGTGCGGCGCATCGTGGCCGCAGCCACCGCATTGCGCTGGCGCGGCAGCGACGGGCGCACCGCCCGCGCTACCAGCACGATCGCCACCAGGTTCGCGGCCAGGCTGGCGCACATGCTGATGGCGATGTGCCCCGGTTGCAGCCGCACCGACAGCAGGGCCAGCCAGTGCAGGCCATCACCGCTGGCACCCGGCTGCGGCGCCGGCACCACCATCGGCAGCAGCACCAGCCACAGCCACACCAGCGAGCCCACCACGATGCCGGCCATGATGGCCGGCGCCGGCGTGCGCGGGCGGTACACCGCCAGCAGGACCGCCGGTGCCAGCTGCGAGAGTGCGGTGAAGGACATCAGGCCGAAATCGCTGAGCGCTTCGGTATCGCTCATCGCGCGGCTGTACAGCCAGGACATCAGGAACACCGCGACGATGCCGGCGCGGCGCAGGGCCAGCACGCGCGGGCGCAGATCGACACCGGCGTCGCCGCCCTGCATGCCGCCCAGCAGGCGCGAGCCCACACCGTGGTTGCCCAGCATGATCGACAGGGTCAGGCCGGACAGGATCATCATGCCGGTGGCCGCGCTCAGGCTGCCCAGATAGGCCACCAGGGCCAGCAGATGGTGGCCACCGGCCAGCGGCAGGCCCAGCACGTACAAATCTGGCGATACCGACGGCGGCAACTGCGCCGCGCCATACAGCGCCATCGGCACCGACGGCAGGCCGATCAGCAGCAGATACAGCGGGAACAGCCAGCGCGCCGTCTTCAGGTCGGACGACTGGCGCAACTCGACCACGCCCACGTGGAACTGGTGCGGCAGGGTGAACGCGGCCAGCGCGCCCAGCAGCACCATGGTCAAAAAATCGGGGATGACCGCCGGCGGCGGCAGGGTGACCATCTTCTGCAGCAGCGGCGTGCCGGACTGCTGCACCGACAGCGCGGCATACAGGCCGATGGCCAGCAGCGCCACCAGCTTCAGCACCGATTCCAGCCCCAGCGCCACCACGATACCGCGGTTGTGTTCGGTGGCCGATGCCTTGCGCGCGCCGAACAGCAGGGTGAACGCGGCCATGGTCAGGGCGAACCAGAACGACATGTCCAGCCGCCAGCCATTGGCGGCGAAGTGATCACCCAGCAAGGCACCCAGGCCCTGGCTGACCGCTTTGAGCTGCAGCGCGATGTAGGGAATGATGCCGAACAGCGCCACCACGGTGATGGTGATGGCGAGGCCCTGGTCGCTGCGCAGGCGCGCCACCACCAGGTCGGCCAGGGTGGCACTGTTGTGCTGCTTGGCCAACCGCCCCAGCCGCAGCAGGAACGGCAGGCCGAAGGCAAAGATCAGCGCCATGCCGATCAGCGTGGGCGGCACCGGGAAGCCCCACTGCACACCCTGCGATGCCGCGCCGTAATAGGTCCACGCGGTGCAGTGCACCGCCAGTGACAGGGCGTAGATGATCGGCCATGCACGCGCCAGGCGGTGCCCCTTGCGTTCGCCCCACAGCGCAACGCCGAACAGCAGCACAGTCCACGCGATGCAGGCCAACAGGACGATCGAGGGCGTCAACATCGCTCCAGTGTAGAGAGAACCCGTGGCGCCGTGCAGCGGCCCGCGCTAGGCGGCGACCACCACCAGCGACAGCTGTTCGGCCACCACGGCCACCTGCCCGCCCGGTACCACTTCCACGGTCTTGTGCTGGGTCAGCAGCCACTGGCCGGGCTGCCTCGGTTCCAGGCTGACCAGCCGCGAGCGCACCTGCACCTCGCTGGCGCTGGGCACCGGGGCCAGGAAGCGCACCTTGTTCAAGCCGTAGTTCAGCACGTGGGCGATGCCGGCAAAGCCGGCCAGCGCGGCCACATCGTCTTCCACGGTCAACGCCAGCAGCAGGAAGCCATGGGCGATGGTCTGCCCACCCGGCAGGTCGCGGCGGACGCGCTGCGGATCGACGTGGATCCAGTTGTGGTCGCCGGTGGCATCGGCGAAGGCATCAATGCGGGCCTGGTCGATGCGCCTGGGTGGGCCCAGGCGCTCGCTGGCGGCCCAGCGCCACAGATCCTGCAGGGCCACCGGCAAGGCCTCGGCATGGGCGGTGGTCACCGCACACGCTCCAGCAGAGCCAGGATCGCATCGCGCGCCTCGGGCTCGTTCAACATCGGTGCGTGGCCGACTGCCGGCACTTCCACCAGACGGGCCTGGTCGGAAGTGGCCACCATCTGCCGCGCCACATCAGCCGGCAGGATGTCCGACAGCGCGCCACGCACAACCAGCACCGGCACGCGCGACGTCAGCCCACGTACCGCCCGCCACAGCACCGGGCGCAGCAGCCACAGCAGCCACGGCCGGGTGGTACGGATCACCGCCGGGTCGTAGTCCAGTTCCAGCAGGCCGTCGTCACGCACGCGGAAGGTGCGCTGCGCCATCGCCCGCCAATCGTCGCTGCCGTAGCGCGGGAACGCGGCCTTGCCGATCGATTCCACGTACGCGGTGGCCTGGGCCAGGTCCATGGCTGGCAGCGGCTTGCCGGCGTACTTGCCGATCCGCGCCAGCGCTTCGCGTGGCACCTTCGGGCCGGCATCGTTCAGTACGGCTGCTGCCACGCGCTCTGGTGCGCGCGAAGCCACGGTAAGGGTGACCAGCACGCCCAGCGAGGTGCCGATGAACACCGCCTTGTCGATGCCCTGCGTGCGCAGCAGCGCCACCATGTCGTCGGCGTAGGTGCGCGCGTTGTAGCTGGCCGGATCGGCGGCGCGCTGCGAACCGGCGCGCCCGCGCAGGTCCACCGCCAGCACGCGCCAGCCGGCCGCCGACAACGAAGCGGCCAGCGCATCGAAGTCGGCCGCGTTGCGGGTCAGGCCTGGAATGCAGACCACGGTGCCGCGTGGCGCGGCCCCGGTGGCCGGTGCATGGTCGCGCGCGTGCAGGCGCAGGCCATCGTCACTGTTCCAGTACAGATCCTGGTAAGACGGCGTCATGCAGTTCACTCCTAGAAATCGTAACGGACGCTCAGACTGTACTGCCGCGGCGGGCCATAGAAGCCAATGAGCGTACCGACCGCCGGAATGTTGTAGCCGGTGGTGCGGTATTCCTTGTCGGTCAGGTTGGTACCCTGCAGCGAGAACGTCCAGGCATCATCCAGCCGCCAGATGACACCGGCATTGACCAGCCCGTAGCCGTCCTGGCGGATCACCGGGCTCAGGTCGGTGGTCGGCCACACCTCGCTCTGGTAGCTGTAGGTCACCCGCGCGGACAGATTGCCGCCGTTGGCCAGATCGGTGCGGTATTCCACGTTCACCGCACCGGAGAAATCCGGAGCGTTGGTGAACTTCATCTGGTCGGCCACGTTGACGCCGCGGTCCATGTACTCGTCGTACTGGGTGTCCAGCCAGGCCAGGTTGCCGGAAATCAGCCAGTGCTGGGTGGGCAGGTACTGGTACTCGATTTCCAGGCCGTTCACCGTGCCCTTGCCGGCGTTGGTGAAGTCACCGAAGAAGCCATCGGCCACGCCATCGCCGTTGGTGTCGATGCCGGTGAACACCGACAGCTGGATGTCCTTGTACTTGTTGTGGAACGCCGACAGGTTCAGGAACAGGCGCTGGGCGAAGAAGCCCATCTTGCTGCCGATCTCGAAGCTGTCCACGGTTTCATCGTCGAACGGCTCGGCCGAGCGCGGCACCGCCACCGCATTGGCGCGGATGTTGTAGCCGCCGGATTTGAAACCGCGCGTGGCCAGGCCATAGACCATCACGTCCGGGGTGATCTGGTAGTCCAGCGAGACCTTGGGCGAGACGTTGCTGAAGTTGGTCTTCTTGTCGAAGTCGGCGGTGACCGCCACCGGCCGGCTGAAGCCAGGATCGGCATACAGGCGGTTGAGCACGATCGCGCGCTTGTCCTCGTCGGTGTAGCGCGCGCCCAGGTCAAGCTTCAGCTTGTTGGTCAGGTCGAAGGTCCAGTCGGCATACAGGGCGATGCTGTCGGTCAGCACCTTGCCCTGGTTGTCGGCGAACTGCGCACTGAAATAGTTGTTCTGGATCTGGCCACCGGCCTCGCCGCTGAACTGATACAGGCCGACCACGCCGCGCACGCGGCCGCCGGCATCGTAGTTCAACTGCAGTTCGTTGCTGATCTGGTCGTCGTGGTAGGTACCGCTCACGTCGGCCAGCTTCACCGGCGTGGTATCGAAATCGACGTTGCCATCGCTGTCCGATTCGCGCTTGGCCACCACGTACTTCAGCGCAACGTCCTCGCTGGGCCGCCAGTTCACCGTGGCCGACGCACCCTTGCTTTCCACGTTGTTGAGGTTGCGCATGCCCGAGCGGATGTCGTAGCGGCTGTCCATCGGCTGGAACGCCGGCAGGAACGGGTTGGGCGCCAGCATCTTCGAACCGCGCATGCCGGATTTGTCGTCGATCCAGTCCAGCGCGAACTGCACATCGAAATCATCGCCGGCGTAGGCACCCAGGTTGAAGCGCGCCGCGTTGATCTGCTTGTCGCTGACCGGCTGGCCGTTGAAGGTGTTTTCGCCGAAACCATCCTGGTTCATGCTGGCCACTGCCACGCGCGCGCGCAGGCCGCTGTCGGCGCCGCCGATCGGGCCGCCGATGGCCGCCTTGGCGTCCAGCTGGCTGTAGTTGCCCACGGTGATCTGTGCGAAGCCTTCGCTCTGGGTGGGCAGGCCACGCGAGATGTACTTGATCGCGCCGCCGATGGTGTTCTTGCCGTACAGCGTGCCCTGCGGGCCGCGCAGAACTTCGATGCGCGAGACGTCGAACACGTCCAGCAGCGCACCCTGCGGGCGAGCGATGTAGACATCGTCCAGGTAGATGCCCACGCCCGGGTCGGCGCCCCAGGTGGGATCGGACTGGCCGACGCCGCGGATGTACGCGGTGACCGTGCTGCTGGCGCCGCGCGCCGCGTAGATGGTCAGGTTGGGCACCTGCGCGTCCAGATCGCTGATGTCCTGCACGTTCATCTTGTCCAGCGCTTCGGAAGTGAACGCGGTGACGGCCACCGGCACTTCCTGCAGGGTCTCTTCGCGCTTGCGCGCGGTGACCATGATGCTGTCCAGGTTGGTGGCGGTGGCCGCCTTGCCCGCGCTGGGCGCAGGCTCTGCCGCCTGCTGGGCCAGTACCGGCCCGGACACCACCAGCGCGCCGATCATCAGGCTCAAACAATTCCGTTTCATTCGCTCCTCCCCAGTGCCACGCGGGTGGCCCACGCCGCCCATCGTGCCAAGGCTAGCGGTGCGGCCGGGGCCCGGCGAGTGGACCTAGGTCCAGTCGGCAGCCCGGGCCGGATCGGGATACTGGGCGCGCCGTCACCGGCGGCCATCGCGCACGCACCAGGAGCTGGCATGAACGCTGTCATCGATTCGATCCGAGCGGCAGGGCGGGCGTTGTGCCTGTGCCTGGCCATGGGCGCAAGCGCTGCGGCGGCGGGCGCCGAAGGGCATTGGGATGCCGGGGTGTACGGCAACCTGTTTGGCAGCCGCGAGTACCAGGTCTGGGTGCCGGCCGGCTACCAGGCCAGCCAGCCGCTGCCCGTGCTGCTGGTGCTGCACGGCTGCGTGACCGGGCCCAACCTGATGGGCGAGGCATCGGGCTTCAACGAGGTGGCCGACAGCGAGGGCTTCATCGTGGTGTACCCGCGGCAGAACGTGACCGCCAATGGCGGGCGCTGCTGGAACTGGCAGTTGCCGGTGAACCAGGCGCGCGGCAGCGGCGAGGCGTCGATCCTGGCCGGCATTGTGGGCGCGGTGAAATCCGCTTACAGCGTCGACCCGCGCCGGGTGTATGTGACCGGCATTTCCGCCGGCGGAGCGATGACCTCGATCATGCTGGCCTGCTATTCGGATGTGTTCGCCGCCGGTGCGGTGCATGCCGGTGGCATGTACAAGGGCGCGACCACGGTATCGGGCAGCGCCTATGCGCTGCTGGCCGGCAGCATCTACTCACCTGACAGCAACGGGCGGCTGGCATGGCAGTGTTCGGGATCGCCATCGCCGCGACCGCTGCCGGTGCTGGTATTCCATGGCAGCGCCGATACCACGGTGAACCCGGTGAACGGCCAGCAGGCGGTACGCCAGTTCCTGCAGACCAACGATCTGGCCGACGACGGCCTGGACAACGATTCGGTGGGCACCACGCCAACCAGCATTTTCAACGGGCAGGTGCCGGGCGGGCATGCCTATACGGTCTACAGCTACCAGTACGGCGGCCGCACGCTGGTGCAGCACTACGTGGTGCAGGGCATGGGGCATGCGTGGAGCGGCAGCACCTCGGGGCTGCCGTTCACCGATCCGCAGGGACCGGATGCCACGCTGGTTACCTGGTTGTTCCTGAGGGATCAGCAGCGTTGATGAGGCTGGGAGTGGTGCGCTTATCCGAACCAAACCACTGCCACAACAGCCTGATTATTTTAGCTTTTTTTCTAAAGCCGACAGTTCCACACCCCCAAATATACCCCTTCACTAGCTCGATGAATGTGGACAATGACGGACACCCCATCGCTGGAATATGTGATCTAGCTCTGATAACAGCTGCCATGAATCCGTTCGACTGGGCGCCTTCAGGCACCGAACATAGGCACCGTGAGCCCAGCGCCGCGTGAAGGCTGCGACAAATTCGGTTCAACACCGTGCGGGTAGTAGAGACGAGGGAATCTCATTGGCCATGTCTGCGGACTAAGAAGGAGCTTTGCGTGGCCACATGCGCAAGCAACCATCCTATGGAGGATCGATCGATTCGTGGTGGCGCATAGCCATTTCCCGATTGCAGAAAGCCCACCGCATGATGCGCACGGCACCCATCGTCGAAGTGACGATCGCGCCCACCCGGCTGCCACGAGCGCTACTGCTCTTACGATGCCGCCGCCCGAGGCAACCAGCGCGCCGATGATCTGAGCCCCACCATTGATGAGATGCGCCGGGATCTGCGCAACGCCATCAGCGATCTGCTCGGTACCCGCCGGATCACCGTGGAGCTGATCTGATGCGCGTGATGGCCCTGCAAGGTGACACGCTCGATGCGCTGTGTCACCGCCACCTGGGTACCACCGCCCGCATGGTGGAAAAGGCCCTGGCACTCAATTACGGGATCAGCCTGCACGGGCCGATCCTGCCGCTGGGCACCGCCGTGGAGCTTCCCGAGGTGCCGACCCCATCCCCGGGCGCCGTGGCGCGCCCGCTTGTTCAACTCTGGGACTGATGATGACCGAATCCACCTCCACCGGCAGCATGGCCGCCCTGGCCACCGGCGTTGGCTTGGCCTCGCTGCTACCGGGCATCGAGACCGATGCCTTCATTGGCGCCTTCGCTGGCGCCACCCTCTTTGTCGTCTCGGCCAAGGATCTGTCGCTATTCAAGCGCGTGATCTACCTGGCCATCAGCGTGGTGGCCGGCTACCTGGGCGGTACCGAGGTCATGGTCCGCTTCGATGTGGCCTCCAGTGGCCTGGCTGCCTTCCTGTGCGCGGCCACCATCATCACCCTGACCCTGGCCCTGATCGAGCGCAGCCGCAGCGCTAATCCGCGCCACCTGCCGCGTGGAGGCTGCGATGGTTGAACTGCTCACCCCTGCAACCTTGCTGTGCTGCCTGGCTATCTGCGCACGCCTACTGAGCTATCGGCCTGCGCCTGGCGCCCGACACCGCCCGGGCATTGCCTGGGCCGCCTGGCTGCTGATCGCCGCCACCGGCGGTCAGGCCCTGCAGATCCTGCTGCTGGGCGAGCGTGCCCCCGTCAGTGGCTGGCAGCTGATCCTGCTGCTGATCCTGGCAGTGGCCGTGTACCACGCACGTGGCAATCTGGCCCAGCTGTTGGGAGGTCGCTGACATGCTCACCGCTCCCCTACTCGCGCGGATCATGCAGTGCCAGCTGCCACGCGCCCGACGGCCTGGCCGATCACACCGCGCACACCACCCGCGCCCTTGCCGCGCTGAAGGTGCGCTGATGCTGTACCGCGCCCTCACACCGGTCCCCGGTACTGGCCAGTGCTGGCCTCTTCAGCTCCCAGCAGGTGCGCATCAGTGGCGCCAATACTGCGCTAGAAAAGGCCAACGCGGCCTCCGATTGGCCCGTGCGGTGGAGCCGCGCTATGTCGCGCACAGCAACAACGCATTGCGGCCCAGAAGAACGCGGACGGCTCGCTCTACGCGGCCCGTCACCATCCACCCAGTCGTCGCGCCTAGGCCGGACGTATCAAGCGCTGGACGATGTTCGCCAAGATTCACTAGGCGCGCCATCTGCGCGTAAGGGTCAATCCAAACGAAGTCGCGGCCGGCTTTGCCGGGCGCGTCCAGCGGATCGCCATGGTCCACCGGGAAGGCCGTGGCGACAGCGTCCGCAAGGGGGGACCGCGCGCGTCCTATCAGCGGCGTCAGCTGTTGGGATTCACGCCGACCAATGAGCAGTTGATCCGCGATCTGATCCTGGGCCATCTCAACGCACGACAGCGTAAGCAGGCTCGTTACTCAGCGCTGCCGCAGACTCCCACGAGCCATGGAACGCCATTGTCAACGTTCCACGCCTACGCTTTCCACCTCGTCATCGCTGACCTTGAACCAGCCGTGTTCGAGCATCCATCTTTGAACAATCGCTCAACCAGTCCGTGACCAAGTTACACTTCTATTTACCCGACGTATCACTGCTCGAATTCGAGCAGTAATGCAAGCTGCAATTACGGCGTCGTTAAAGGCGAGCTGCCGCCAATTTACATCAATCTCAAACTTATTCGAAATACAAATTCTAAAAAAAATACTAAGAAGAACCGACCCGCCTCGGAGACCCACTGTGCCAACCATACCTGCTGCAACCCAACCGACTTACTACCCCCCCAAGGCCGAAGATGGCCGAGGAGCAGCGCACAATTCAATCGCCAGCACACTGGTTGAGACCCACAACTGGTCTCTCACTCCTCTCGCATCCTATTCACCTAGGACGCTCTGCACTACCCCAGCCTCGGTCTATGCGCCTCAGACAGCCACGCGTCCAAACGATATTAACTTCAATCACATAGTCGGCGAAGGCGGCGAATCCGTGGTCTATGGAAGCCTAGACAGGACAAGCGTTTACAAACGCATGACAACCGGTGGCCGCGCGTCAATACCGCAATTCGCGACGGATGAGTGCTATTACCTTAATCGCTGCCATGGCGAGAATTTTTCAGAATTAATCATCCACGACGGAGACTGCTACATTCGGATGCCCTTTATAGATGGCAAGCCCCTTTCACAGTTGACCGCCCACGACTGTCCCGAAGGGCTCGAGGGAAAATTGAGAGCGGCCATCGATAACATGGAACTCAAGGGCATCTATCATAGCGACCTACAGCTTCAAAACTTCATGTACTCATCAAAAGATGGAAAGATTCATGCCATCGACATACTGTCAATACCCGAAAGCATACCTCGTGACAGTCAGCTGTTTGCCAGCCAGATCTGCACGTACAAAAGAGCGAAAGAAGAGATCTTGATCGCCGCCTCAAATCTCGAGCAGGGGATCGTCCTCCAGACTTAGGAGTAACTATCACAGATCCTCGAACGTGACTCGACGTCAAGTGCAGACTTCATGCAAAACAGTGACTAGTTAGTTCGCGAACTAATCGCGGATCATCTCATAGCGCGATAGCGCAAGTAGGCTCGTTACACAGCGCTGTCGCAGAACTGGCGCGAGCGATGGGACGCTATCGCTAACCCTTCCAGTCCCTGCCCTTGTGTCCACCTTCACCGCCGGTGATCTACGAGCTTTCCGTCCGGATGTGTTCGAGCAGCTCTCCTTCGAGCACTTGCTCGCCCAGTTTATGGCCGAGCAGCACCTCTACCTGCCCGACGTGCTGCTGCTCGAGTCCGAGCGGCCCTACAAATTGCTCCAGGCCAGCACCGACCGCGAGCTGATCCTACGTGAGCAGCTCAACCAGCGTGCCTACGGTCTGCGGCTGGCCTATGATCAGCGTGGCGATCTGAATCACTGGCCGCACCCTTTGGCCTCACCCGACAGCTGCTGACACCGGCCGATCCGATCACCGGTGGGCCGGCTACGAGGACGATACAGCCTTTCGCCGCGCATCCAGCTGGCCCCTGAAGGCGCCTACATCGTCCGTGGCCTTGGCGCAGACGGGCCGAGCGCCTCCAAACATTCCGGGTGGGGAGAGATTTCAAACGGTCGGTTTAACCGATGCTGCGGAGTTCATCTCTCGCGCCATGTACAGCGGCATCGGCACTGCGCTTCAAGGTCTGGCGGAGGGCAATCTCTGGTTAATTGGGGGAATGCCGCCGCAACTTTGATGTCCAGCGAAATGAATGGCTTGGAGTCAGAACTATGTACCGCTCGCGATGTCCTGAAAGAGCGAGACAAGGCTATCGATAGGCTGAAGCATGATCTCTCTGACGAGCGGGACGAAACCTCTCGTCTTTCTCAGATGGTAAAGTTTTCCCGGCAGACCACCACGCTCAATCAGCTCTGCATGACGGTCGCTTCGATTCTAGCCGGTCTTGCGGCGGACGTCTCGAAATCTATTAACACAGAGCTCGCGAAGCTGATTGGCGTCACAGCGCTCGCACTCCTGATCGTTCTCCTGATCGCGCTTAGGGGCCAGTCTGGGGGGCGGGTCGATTCCGTTTCCTGACAACATGCTGTGGCTAGGCAACACGGCCATAGATGCAGCTGACTGGGTCTTCGTTCACACAGTACCAAGCTAGGCGCAGACCAGCACGCTGCCGAACAATCCGAACAAGGTAGTTCCGCTGTACTGGGGAAAGCAACAGACTGTTTTCCAAGCGCCCCACTTGACGCCCGTACTTGTAAAGATTGAGCACGTTCAGTACCCGACCTACTCCTCTTAGTTTGCTAGTCACCAACAACATGGCCACCCAGCACTCGGGCCGTCTTAAGGGCGATCCTCGTTGATGGCAGGCGTTGCTTCGCCCCGGATCTCATGCGCTGACCAGGTTTTTGAGTACGCGCCATCGTACCTGGCTGCGCGCACTTGTCTCCGCGCCACACCTGCGGGCTTCATAGGTTGCTTTTTCCGCACTACCTGCACCCATGCTGGGAACAAGGCTGGTATGGCTCTGGAGGACTCTGGCCAATCGCTCAAATGCCTGCAGAATCCTGCGGCTCGGGGCGATCTGAGTGGGGGCTTGGGCAGCCGAAGTAGCGGTAGGAAGGACAGCGCTTAGAAGAAGTAAGAGCAGTGCGTCCAATAGGGTCCCACAAGAAAAGCTCACTGTTTAGAGTGTTTCAGGAACGCAATGAATTGACGTTCTGTAACAGAAAAGGTGTAGCACACACCTCAGCAGCAGAAGCCCGACCGAACGCTTTGTGGCCCACCGTTCCTGATGGAGTCGACCCGCAGTCGCCGCCGAAATGTTCAACACCAATGTTTGGCATTGATGTTTTTCGGTGTAACGAGTGTACAGGTGTAACGCCCCTCAATTTCTTCCACATATTCAAATAGTTAGGGTGCATATCCGGCACTTGGACATCGCGTATTAACGGTGTAACCGGTGTTACGCCTGGCCTCAGGATCGGTAGCGTTGCAACTGGCTGGGACGCGATGGGTGATGCTCGTCCACCAGGCGATGGCGCGAAGCGCCAGGATCGGTTCAGGCGCTCGATCGGAAGAACCGCGAGCGAGGTTGCATCTGCCTGAGTCGTTCAGCGAAGGAACTGTTAAGCGTGGCGTGGCCGAGTTGATGGATAGCCAACTCGCCCGAGGTGCACGGCCGGGCCTATCTCGGCCCCGTCGCGGCGCCGCTCAGGCGCCCCGAGTTGAGCTGGCATCAGCTGCAGGTTCGTCAGCGGCTGGATCGCCGTATCAGCGAATTGAAACTGTCAGCGGACCTCGTTCGATCGTGCCGCGCCGCCCTAGCTTAGAGCGCGTGCCGCCATCAGTGGCCATAACGGCCCGCGCGTGCCCGCTCGCCACTATTCCGATAGAGGCATCCCGTCCGACTCAGGCAGTGCTCGCGTGCGTCTGGATCCGCGCTATATGCGATGTACTCAAGAGATTGAGCCAGCATCGACAGAAACTGAGACGCCGGATACACCTTAGCCCATTCGGGGAGCGTCCCCTCCAGGCGCCGCAGCAACTCATCAATTTCCGGGTGGGTAGTCATGCGGCGTTTGAATAGGGCACCACCGTCTGGTGAAGCAGATCCATCCCGGTCGCGTGGTCACCGCTCGGAAGTCTGTGCTGGGCGAAGCCTGTCCAGTCGGCGCGCACCAGTACTCTCAATCGCTCCGATTCAACCGGAAGCCAGCGCATTGGCCAAAAAGGCAAACGCCGCTGACCGACAGTTCCTCGCAGCAGTTCCACGACCTCAGAATAGCTCGAGGCACCGAGGACCCGAGGACCCGAGAGTACGCCACCCCAATTCCGTCGTCCGGCCCCTCCAGATACTGGAGGAATCTGGTGCCATCGAATAGTAGGACTCCCGTTACGCCTGCGTCGAGATTGAAGTGCGCGGCGTCGTCCACGATCTGGTCGAGTTTGCTGCTGGCCAGACCGAACTTATCGCCTGCCAGTCGATTACCGGCCTCACTCATATACACAACGGCTCTGATGGGCATGGCGCACCTACCTGCTGAACGCTAACCATATCAAGTCCGGTGGTAAAATTTAGTGACGCAGCCACACAATTGGACAAATAATTCAGTGGCGAGCCAAAGCAAATTGGGGAGGCAATCACAACGCGCAAGCACCCTCCGGCGCATCATGCCTAGAAACTATCGGTGCACAGCGATGCCAGATACAGGCATTTTTTACGTTCTTGACCTTGATGCAACCCGCGACGACAGCGGCTCTCTCCAACGCGTGAACGCCGTCACAGTCCGCTGTAATCATTGCAAGCACATCACCCATTCAAGGATTCCTGAGTTGGAAACCATGCCGGGTGGCACCCTACTGGCGTGCGCGGGATGCGGCGAGCGACAAGCCGTTAGCAACGCCCGGCTCGTGGAGTGTGACCACATCTTGAGTACTGGAAGCCCCCCCCCCCCCCCCCCCCCACACACACACACAGGCCGCCTAACCCCATAGCGGCCGGTTGAGCTCGCCTCACCGTTGGGCATCCGGATCAGTATGAGGACACCGGAATCAGCAGTCCGCCGATTTTACGTGGAAGGGGCGATCTTAAGCGGGGCAAAGGTGATGACGTCCTCGACCACCCACTCGTTGATCATGGCCAAGCGGGATTGTAAGGGAGCGAGCTCAATGGAGGCCCACACGTTGGTCGCGAATCGAACCGAACCCGCCAGCGTTCTGAGGCACGATGCCCAGCAATTGCGGGGAAATCCGCAGCGCAGCAAGCATGTCGTCGCGGGTGACGCGCTTGATACCGGTAAACTCGTCCTTGGCAGCCACATCGCTGATTGGAATCAACTGCAGGCCACCTTTCCTCCCGTTGGGACCGTGCACGAATAGGTTGCGGGAGTTGCCTAGGCCACTGGCTGAGCTCAGCGCTTGGCGCAACTGAGTGATATCAGTTTGCGATATTTGGGCATCGGACAAGTAGAGAATGAATCCGGCGTGGGAGCCGTTGGTGTAGTACTTGCGCCGGAACAAGGTAGCCGATTCATTTAGCAGAGCCGACTGGACCACGGCCGACCATTCGGGAATGCCATAGGTTCCCTGATCGATATCGGTCTCGCGTACCTGGTGGACTTACCGAACGGGAACTCGTGCTCTATTGGTCCGGGGCGGACCGGGTAGAACATTCCTGGGATCACGCCTCTGCGCATGTACTGCGCCATGATCGGCTTGAGACGACCGACGGGCATTAGCGACGTTGGGCGCCCCACATATGCCAAGCCAGCCTGTCATTAAAGGTAACTCTTGATGCTGGTGACTTCTTTCCACCACCTCTCTGACAGGACCAGCCTCAAGCCGTCCTCGCTACTAGTTGAACGAGCGCAAGTGCAGACCCTTGATGGTCGCCAGGCTACTCTAGGTCCGGGTCGGCCCTACTGTAGATATATCGATAGAACAGCTCATGGCTACGCGTTAAGGCCCAAATGGACCATCAAATGTAGCTAACCTCTGAAGTGAAAAATGTACGGCGGACGGTGGTCTAGGTGCAAGCTTTCGACAGATGGGCACTGACCGTGCGATTGCCAATGTGTGCTGACACCAGATGTGGAATTGCTAGGTGTCGGCGTGGCACCTACGATTTCGTCAGTGAACGGTGATGCGAGTGTTCCGTTACTCAGCACATCAAGCCGCTCAAAGAAATCAGATGGATCGCCCTCATACCTCTCTGCGGATTGACAAAGTGCACTCAAGTCCCTTCTTCGAAGATGGGCCTCCCGCTCAGACGCGGCGTAACCGGCAAAGTGGGGGATTTGCCAACCCATTTCATCAGCCACCTTTCGCGCGATGATCTCGACAGGACCCAGCCTGAACTCAGCATCCTGATGCGGGTCGCTGCCCCCCGTCACGTGGTGGATGACTTCGTGGATCAGCCCCTCTTGCCACGAGGGAAACTCGATTGATTGTTCATCCGGGGCGACGCCAAAGCTGACGAAGGGCCTGCCGCCGCTGTCTTCAGCAGCCTCTGAAATAGGACAAATGCAGGAGTGATCCGGTACGAAGTTATGGATGTCAGACAGCGTGAGCGACTGGATGTCACCATACCGCTCGGCGCATTCATCATTCATTTCATATTGATTTCGATAGCTGATCTCACCAACGCGCGCATGGCCATTCACAATGCCAAAAGCGATGGCGGAGAGAAAACTCGAGGAGCGATGAAGTGCATCCAGCAAAGTGTTGCCAATCATATCCGCAGTGTGCCGATCAACCAGCCTACTCGTGCTCTGCCGAACCGCGCAAATTATGTCTTCACACAGCGAACCTTTGTCATATGCGGACAAGCTAATTCTTGCGCCTGCGTCCAGGACCAATCTGGCGTACTCGTCGCTTGCCCTGTCTACTGCATCCGTTGATACGAATGGGCGAGACGCGCCAGGTTGCACTGAGGTCAAAAGGGGAGGAAACATCTTTGCGTCTCGCCTCAACATGTCCACATACCTAATCATATCTATCGCGAACGATGCTAGCACCCTTTCCGCGCTCGATGCTGGACGTTACCAGCGCTAGTGGCCATTACCACGATGAGCTTGGACTAGACGCAACATCGTTAGCCAATGATAGACATCCGCGTTCCGGGACATAAACCGCACCGCCTCGCGGCCGAGCCAGTCAATGAGCGCAGTCTGTTCTGGATAGGCTCCAGACTTCAGCCCCCTGTGCAGATAGGGATTGGAGCGTGGTACGCGAGAGCATGGCCAGGTCCACAGGCAGTTGGTAGCGGTGCTGGTCGTGGCAGCAGTTGAGGTAGTCCCACAGATCATGATTTTCCAGCACTGGCGCCAGCTCGCCCAAGGTGAAGGTCCCCACGCATCCGGGCACTGTGATGGTTTCTTTGGCGGCCGTGGGGGAATTGTCGTGCTGGGCGGCATCGGATTGCATCAGTAGATCTCTACGGTACTGGTGGCGGCCAGGGCGCCTTCCAGCGGTTCATTGTGCAGGACATGCAGCAGCGCCCAAGCCAAATCGGCATGGCCGGTAGTACGGGTACGCCCTGCGTTGTAGGTGATGTGCCGCCCGCTGGCGGTGAGCGTCTTTTGGATGCCATCAATCGCTGGGGCAGATCCGTCCAGCCGGCATCAAACTGCAGGCAGCCATTACTCATCACATCGAAGGCCTTAAGCACCAGACGCGACTTCACCTCAGGCGAGTAACTGAGGGTGGTCACGGCCAGGAAGAACCGCTTGACCAGCTGGGCACGCCGGTGCCCATTCCGGTGGTATCGATGCAGATGTAGGCTACCCTGTAGCGTTGAACGATTTGGCGAATGAACTCGGCCTGGCCGGCAAATTCCATACCTTTGAACTGGTGGCGTTCCAGGACCTTGAACACACCGCCCGGTCCAATCGCCGGAGCCAACACGATCAGGCCGAGGCTGTTTGGTCAGCGCGTTGGGTGCACCGGCTCCAGGGCGATTATCGAGCGCGGCTCGCATCGCAGCCGCCGTCACTGCCCTGCGCATCCGTGCCTGCGTTCGCCTCGGCCGAGGTGGCCAACTCCACCACACCCATTTCGATGTGGTGGCCGGTGGGTTGAGTAACTCGGTGCTGCCAAATTCGATGCTGGTGGCCTCCACATCGATCAAGAGCGTATCGGCAGCCAGCATCAAGATCGCTTGGCCAGACTTCTCCAGGATCACCTCCTCCTGGCCGTACAAGCAGAGCGAGGTGCCATCTTCCAGGTACAGGCCGATGCCGCGCGGTGCGTAGGTGTCGCTGCCCTCATCGTGCAGGCTGATGTGGATGACATCATCAGCCACCGCCTTGCCGCCAAAGGTCTCTAGCCGCTTGAACTCACCGGGCAAAACGGTATCGCCGCCTGCCGGATCGGGGACGAAGGCCTGCTCGGTCAGGCCGATGGCGGTGACGGTAACGGCACGGGTGCCGGTGTTGGGCGCATTCATCAGCGCCGCGCGGCCGGCGGCGGTAAGCGACTTCTGGAAGCGCGCGGTGGGCGAGGCCATCGGCAAGCATTACGTCGAAAAGCACTTCGATGCGACCAAGGAACGTGCCGACGAGATGGCCAAGAACATCATCGCCGCCTTCGCCAAGCGCATCGATGCACTGGTCTGGATGTCGCCGCAGACCAAGGCCAGCGCTAAGGCGAAGTTGTCCGAGCTGACCGTGGGCATGGGTTATCCGTTAAATGGCGCGACTACACCGGCCTTGAGATCCGCCGTGATGACCCGCTGGGCAATGCGCAGCGCGCCGAGCTGTTCGGGGACAAGCGCAACATCGCCAACTTGGCCAATCACTGAGATAGACAGCCTGCAGCTGACGAACATCGGGCCAAGCATAGCCGGTGATGCTCAGCCGACAGCGCGAGGTGACACCGTTGCCGACGGCAACCGGCATGGCGCGAACCTGGCGGGCAACGGTCTCAGTCATCGCGCACCCGCCATGGGTGAGGGTGAGGGTGAGGGTGAGGGTGAGGGTGATGCAGTGGCTGGCCTGGGTGGCCGTCACGGTGATATCGGCCAGCGGCGCCTGCAGTTCTACACGCTGTACGCCCTCGACATGCAAGGCGACAAACCGGCCCGACCGGGTCACATCCCGACCGATGCGGTGGGAGTCATCCACATAGGCCTGCAGACGCCGCCGGGCTTCGCCTGCACTACCTCGGCATCGGCGCCGGCCAAGATGTAATCGATGGCGTCGATGGCAAAAGCCACCACTTCAAGGGCGCCGCCCTCACGGGCGAAGGCGACGGCAACGGCCTAGATGCCGACCTGCTCGATGGCCAGCACGGGGCCTTCTACCTGGTCTGGGCCAACATGACCGGCGTACCGGCCAGCACGCAAATCCCCTGCCAGTCGTTTGCTTTTGCCGGGACCGCGGCCCCGGACGGCACCCTGCCGTGCAATTGCGCCGCTGCCAGCCGGCAAACCTATCCTGCGCTATTTGCCGCCATCGGTACCCGCTACGGGGCGGGCGATGGCGCCAGCACCTTCAACGCACCCAACCTGATCGAAGGCACCGTGCCGGTGCAGCAAAGCGATCAGAGCCGGATCGGTACCGCAACCAATGGTGAGGTCATTGGCCATACGCATCAGGCCAGCACGGCCGGTGCCGGTGGCCACTGGCATGGTGCCAGTTCCAGCGGCTTGGGCGATCACGTCCATGGCAGCTGGACCGACCGCCAGGGCTCGCAGCGCCGATAGCGCAACGAAGGCTGGCGTTGCCTTCGCCAATCACGCGCGCCTACACCAACAATCCAAGAACATCATCGACGTCAAGAATCAGGTTTGCTCCGTTCGCCCTAAGACAACTGACGAATGGCAGGCAAACCGAATAGCCGAACTTGGACCTAAAAATCCTACTGAGAAGTTCTTGGCAACAGCAGGCCGCGCACGTAGAGCGTCTACGTAGTAAGGGTTTTACTACGAGCGGATAGCGAAGGCCAAGTGTGCTGGAGCCCTAGAGAAATCCTTGAACATCGTTGTTTGGCCCCTGCGATCCCCAGGCTATCGGCCGGCGCAATGTCGCCTGCTTCGATACAGGCATGGACCGCACCGCTCAGTTCCTTAGCGGCGCCTGCACGAGGCGGAAACGTCCCTGGGTCCAAGCAGGCCCGCCGAATAATGAAACCTGTATCGCGCTGTAGGCGACGGCGCGAGCGGGATATTCTTGGAAACAGCGAATCGGGAGGCGGCGCGCGCCACCGTTTCGTCAAGCTTCGGAGTAGGTTCGGTGTTGATCGGTGCTCTGCTGGCGCCCCTTAGCTGGACGGCCGGTTGAGCCGGATCCCGACGGCGCGCAGCGGTTTCCAGAGCAACGCCGCGCACCGGGGCGAAAGACTTGACGTCCGCTGCACATCCACCGGCAGGCCGGTCTTCAGGCATGTTGTGTCGCCCTCTCCTCGCCGCAGCCGCGGCCCCCACCGGCCCATCCGGCAAAGGCCGCGGCCATGGCCATGACCAGACCGGTCCTCTTGCGGGCCCTGCGTTGTAGTCGGCAGGCGCGTTTCTCGCGGTCGGCAATGGGCCCCGCCTATCAGTGGTGCAGCTGGAAGGTAGTTTCGTAAAAATACGAGATCAGGCGCGGCGGCAGCACGCGACCATCTGCACATCCACCTCAAGCCTCCGCTGAACTCCAATGACGGCTCCCAAGCTTACTCACCATCCCTTGTCTCTAATGATTGGACTAGCGCTGCTACTCCCCTGCCCAGCCATCGCCACCCCCACGGATTGCGAAGAAAGCCAGAGCCATTGCGAAGAGGCTGGCACCAGCCGTGTCTGGCTGTGGGGCAGCCTAGCCGCTCTCGGGCTGGGCGCGGTTGCGGCAGGCGGTGGCGGCGACAATGGTGGCGGCACTCCGGGCGCCGGCAATGGCGGTGGTGCCACACCGGGCGGCCAGGAGGGTGGAACCTATGGCACGGGGACAGCTCTCACTCTGGGCGGCACCCAAGCGGACTGGTCACGCGGGGTCACCACCCGTATCACTGGTGATGCACGCAATGAAGGCACATTGAGCGTTTCGGCCGGAACTTTGCATATCGGCAACGACGGTGAGCTGCGCAATGTCGGAACGCTGGTCACCCGTGCTGGTTCGACGCTCCGCATTGACGGTGAGGGTGAGCTGGAGAACCGCGGTACCTTGCAGGTTGACGGTGCACTTGCAATGGAGGGAGATGGCAGTGTCAACAATTTCGGCCGGGCGGAGTTTAAGCAGGCTATCGTCACCCTCTCGGGTGACGCCAGCATGGACAATCATGGCCAGTTGGCCTTGAACGGCGGTGAGTGGGTGCTGTCTGGTGACGCAGATTTCGATAACAGCGCCAATGCAATGCTTGATGTAACCGGTACTCGCTTTCAACTGCGCGGCAGGGCTGAGTTCGAGAACGCCGGCACAATCTCCCTACGGGGGGCGTTTGCCGAGGCAGCCTGGCTGGATGTCGTCACTTCGCAATATGGCGCTGATCGAGATGCCATCAGTGCACTGGACAACCGGGGACGCATCGACCTACGCGGAACGGGCAGCGTGCTGCGCTTGACGGCTGATTCGCATGCCAGCAGCGCCGTAAATCGTACAGGCGCCTTCATCCAAAGCGACGCGCCACGCGCAGCCATGTTGCATGCCGAAGGTGCACACGCGACTGTATTGAACCAAGGCACGTTGACGGTCACTGGCGATGGTGCGGTCGCCATGCAGGGTACACGCGGCGCCACTTTGCTCAATGATGGCGTTATCAATCTGGGGACTTCCACCGAGAACACAGGTCGCGGGTTGGTGGCGATGAAGTCCGATGGCGGCGCAACCCTCAACAACCAGCGCGGCGGCGTAATCAATATTTACACCGCCGACTCGTTCGCCTTTCAGATGGGCAGCGCCGGTGGCGGCAGGATCGTAAATAACGGTATCGTGAATGTCTACGGGCAGGGTAGCGGTATCAATGCGGATGCCTCGACCGCCGCTGCCAACCAGCCGGGCGCTGATCTGGGCTGGCAGGCGCCGCGCACTGTGAGCAGCTACACCATTGGCACCAACGCTGACGGAAGCGCAGGCCGCATGGTGCTTCACGACGGAGGCTACCTGCAGGATGTCGCCGTGGATACCAGCTTCAGCCGCGGCACCGACGCGTCATCCGTCACCCTGACGGATGTCATTACCGGCGCCGAAGGCGGAGCCGAGAACGTACGCAGCGCAACCATCACCTGGAAGGCGTATGCTCATCAGAACGCGAATGGTGGTATTGATGTCACCCTTCGCCGCCAGGATTACCGTGAGCTTGCGGCCAGTGACCAGGCCGAACTTGCGCAAGCGCTGGAGAAGAGCTACCGCAACAACGCGTTGTTCCACAGCCTGGAGGTTGCCGATCAGGCGCAGTTCCAGCACGCGCTGCACCAGCTTTCCGGTGCTGCCCTGAGCACCCAGGCAACCCAGCTGACCGGCAACGGCGATGCGCTCTGGGCAGCGTTGGCGGCCCTGCCGGCAACGCGGACGGGCATGCTTTCGTTCGGTGGCGGCAGTCGGACCGTAGCTGGCGTGCGCGGTGATGGCAGCGCAGCCCAGCTAGCCGTTGCATTGAGTGGGGGCCACACACTGCACCTGGCGAGCGCTGCGTTGAAGGGTGACATTGCGGGCGGTAACGGCCAGAGCCGTGGCCATTCCCGCTTCGCCGGCGTCGGCCTAGCCCAGCAATGGGGCAATCTGCAGCTGCGCCACCAGTATGGCTATGAGCGCCATGACGCGCTGGGCCAACGTGACCTGCAGTGGGACAGTACCAGTCAGCGGGCCACCAGCCAGCGCCAGCTGCAGCGCACGCTGTTGGCTACGACGGTAAGCGCCGATGTGCGGCGCGGGGATTTGCATTGGCAGCCGCGCGTGAACGCGCAGGCCTTCCAGCTGCACGAATCCGCCTTCAGCGAGATCGGCGCGGGCGACTTGGGACTGCGCGCTGCACCGGGCCGTTCGCGAGGTCTGCGCATGGAGCTGGGGAGCCGGTTCGGATACGCCGCAAACAGCAACCTCCAGGTCCGCGCTGACTTCGCGCTGATCCGGTCGCTGTGGCTGCGTAATGATGCGCGCCAAGGCTGGCTGCATGGCGCACAGGAACATGGCTTTGCCCTGCCGGGTCTGCGCTCCGCAGGCATGGACTACCAAGTCTCGTTCGGCCTGGACTACCGCCGCCCGCAATTCTCGCTGGCGACCGAGTTGCTGACCCAGCGCCTGTGGGGCGAGCACGACATTCGGGCCGAACTGCAGGTGGCGTACCGCTTCCGCTGAGGCAGCGCCGGCCCAGCTGGCATGGCCGGGTCAGGCCTGCGCAGGGCGGTCCGGCAGACTGGACTTCATGCATATGATGTTTGCAATAGCCTGGGTGTCCCTAGCCGTCCTATGGCTGGCTTTTCAGGCGCTACTGGCCTGCCTGTGGAGAACCTCCGAATTGAGGCGCGATCTTTGCGCATGCATTGGGGCGTCTGCCTTGGTATTGGCCGTTGTCCTGGCCAGTCATGATGCTCCCTGGACACCTAATGGGCTGAGTGAGCGATTGGCCGAACGCATCAAGCAGGCCAGCCCACGCTATCAGCGCCATGTCAGCGAGTGTCCCGACCGCATGCGGATACCTGTTTCGCGATAACGCCCGCTGATGCACTGCAATGCCCAGCGGTGTCGCAGTGATGAGCACGATGCCGCCGGCCGTCCGCCGGCGGCATCGGTTCGGTCTCCAGGCAAGGCTAGGACGCGATCATCGCCCGGCCGTTGGGGGCCTATCGGCCCCGTTTCCCGTCCTCCGGCTCGCAACGGGTGAAGGCTTCAATCGGACTCAGCCACTGCTGAAGGGGTGCGCCTGCAGGTAGCGATAGATCGTGCTGCTGCTGCCATAACGTACACGGCCGCCAACTCATAGCGGGCGCTGTTCGGGCTCCATTCTGTCGCCTCGCCCCCCGCCTTCGTCGTCCGGGATCCCGCGCCATGCTATGTTGCTCGGTGCAGACCGGGTCCCTTTGGCGTCGATCGCTGCAGCGAAGTACTGATAGCGCGACGACGGTTGCACGCCGGTATCGGTGTACTGATTCGCCTTGCCACCGGTGCGCCCGCTCTCGTCACCGTCGCGGAACAACAGGTGGCTCTGAACTGGAGCGCTGCAACCGAATCATTGGATGCAGGTGGGAGGGCGCACTGGCCGGGCGACAGGTATCATCATCGCTGGTCCCATCCGCCACCAGCCCGTTGTGCGGCGGCTCCATACCATCCACCAGGATGAGGCACAGGGGCTGACCGGGTACCCAATCCGCTCGGGTCATCCAATAGCGCCAGCTTCGGCTCGCGTGCTCGGCGTGATAGTTCCAGTAGACATCCAGAAGCTGCCCAGCGAGCAATTCATGGAAAGGCTACTGGATGTCGACGCGATCCAGGGCACTGGCATCCGCGAATCCACCGCTGGCGATCTCGCCATCTGCAGGTGGTTCCACGCTGGGATCGTCCTGGCACTTCAACTCGTCGGGGTCGGCTCCTGGTGCAGGCATTGCAAGCGGGGGGATAGCACTTCCCTGCTTCCAGACTGTAGGTCTTCCAGTCATCAAGTGCTGAACTCCGGAGCAAAACGTGACGCCGGCTGCATCACCCCGCCATGGAAAGGGGCGGGGCCATGCTTGCGTCCATTGTAGGCTCGCAACTGCAGCCGTTTGGAGGGCCCGCACGCTCCCCAACGTGGTTGCGGCACGCGGCGTCCATTTCTGCTTGGCCGCGTGCCTGGCAACGTAGTAATACTTAAGGCCTTCGAATAACACGACTTGGCCGATCTCGTAAGTGGCTCCTGCTTACCAGGGCTGCCGGCGGGGGTTTGGATCGTGCTCGTGCCTGCGCCTGGCAACGGGATATGGCTGTAAGAAGCGGAGAGGATGCGTTGCGGACGCGGGTTCGACTCCCGCCAGCTCCACCACATGGGTATCCATGCTTGAGGTATTCAGCTGATGGGGCTGCACTGGTTTCGACGTGGCCAGCAGTCAATGTGGACAGCCCGAGAGGTGACTGACGTAATCAGCACAAAACTACAATCGCCGAATATGACGATTATCGGGCAGCCGCCTGATTCACGCAAGCGCACGTGATCACCGAACGCGCATGCCCCCCGCTGGTTACAGCGGGGGGTTTTTGCATGTGGTTACCGTGTATCGATGGATATCGATGCCCGCAGTGGATTGCTTCCGGCATAGAGTTGGTTGATAGCGGTCGCGAACATCGCCTTCGGTCCATGGCCATCCGCTAGAACAGCGCGCTTGGAGTGCCAACGGCGACCTGCGCAGTTGAAGAACAGCGAGCGTTTCACGGCAGCTGCCATCCAGTCAGACAGGAGGTCCTCCAAATGATCACCTCCCTGGCCAACCTGGAATGGCAATGGCAACAAAGCCAGCGGTGATTGCTACCTGTTCCGGGGGCGCGGGCCGATGCAGCACACCGGCCGGGGCAACTATCGGCATGTCGGCCAGCTTATTGGCCAGCCGCTGGAAGAACAGCCGACCCTACTGCTGGAGCCGGAGATCGGCGCCATAGCCGCTGCGGCCTATTGGCACGATGCCGGCCTCAACACCCTGGCCGACAAGCGCGACGTATTGGCCGTCAGCCGCACCGTGAACCAGGCAATGCGCGCAGCCGCGCCACGCCCAACGGTCAGGCCGATCGCACCGCACGCACCACCCGCGCCCTGGCTGTGCTGGGAGTGCGCTGATGCTCCAGCGCCTCCTGCTAGTGCTGATCCTGGCGCTGGCCACGGCCGCCCTGTTCAGTTGCCAACAGATCCGCGTCAGCCGCGCCATGACGGCACTGGATCGTGCCAACGACACCCTGGACCGCGTGAAAGCCGAAAAGGCGGACTTGGCCAACCAGCTGACCTTGACCCAGGGCACCACCCGCGTCGTGACCGAATAAGTTGACCGCATCCGGGTCGTACGCGAACGCGCAGACACCATCGTCAAAGAGGTCCCTATCTATGTCACCCAGAATGCGGATGCTGCCTGCGCTGTGCCTGCTGGCTTCGTACAGCTCCATGACGCCGCCGCCAATGGCTACGCCACCGTCGGCGTTGCCGGCAATCCTGATGCGCCCGCCACCGCCCTTGCACTCTCTGCCGTCGCCCAAACCGTCGCCAACAACTACGCCCTCTGCCACGCCACTGCTGAGCAAGTGATCGGCCTACAGGCCTCGGTGAGGGAACTGCATGCCGTACTCCGTGGCCAGGAACACGCCCCATGAAGAAGCCCCAACTCCTACGCCAGCACCTGGTGGCCGCCCTGCCCTGCTTGCAGGCCCATCCCGAGCGCCCGCTGATCTTTGTCGACAACGGCGGGTGGCTGGCACCTACCGACCCGGTGCCTCGTTTGAGTACCGCTACACCCTGGACCTGGTGCTGACCGACTTTGCCGACGCCCCGGAGGCGGTGACGGTACCGCTGCTGCAGTGGCTGACCCGCCATCAATCCGAACTGCTGGCCAATCCGGCCAACCGCGATAAGCTGACCTTTGAGGTCGATGTGCTCTCCGACAGCCTGGTCGATCTGGCCATCAAGCTGCCGCTGACTGAGCGTGTGCGTGTGGTGCGCGATGCCGCCGGTGCGCTGATACTGGAGCACTTGCCCGAGCCGCCGACTGAGGACGAGCACGCCGATACGCTCGCCGGCGGCACGCTGCTGGCCGATGGCGTGGTGATTGCAACCCTACCGCCGATCGCGCAATGAACGAAGATCTGCAGCGCCTTGAGAACTGGGTCGCGCCATTGTTGCAGCAGCTGCAACCGGCCCAGCGCAGCCGACTGGCCCGCACGGTAGGCACCGTGCTGCGCCGCGCGCAGCAACAGCGCATCGGGGCACAGAAAAATCCGGACGGCTCGCCCTATGCGGCCCGGCGCAATCCGCCCAGCCGCCGCGCCAAGGCTGGGGCGCATCAAGCGCGGAGCGATGTTTGCCAAGATCCGACAGGCGCGCCATCTGCGCGTGCGTGCAAACCCCAGTGAGGTAGCCGTCGGTTTCACCGGGCGCGTCTTGCGTATCGCTATGGTCCACCAGGAAGGCCGCGCCGACAGCGTGAGCAAAGGCGGCCCCTGCGTGACCTATCAGCGGCGTCAGCTGCTGGGCTTCACGTCGAGCGATGAGCAGTTGATCCGCGATCTGATCCTCGACCAGCTCTATGCCCCGTCGCGGAGATAGCCCGGAAATTTTCTTCAACCAGGAATGCGCGGCCAACTTTTCGAACTATATCTATATTCAAACGCAGCACGTTGCAGTATTTCTCGCCGCGTCTAATTTGAAGGAACAAATGTGAAGACGCCTCCACCTACCTGTGCCTCAGGCAACACTGCCCCAATAGCCGACACCGGCCCCACACCCTCCCAGGAGTACAGCTGTCCGTCTTCGCGATTACCGGAACTGCAACTTGCATCCAATGCGGAGGCACCTCGCCCGTGGACGATGGGTGAATGGAAAGCTTTTGGCCTGAACAATCCAAACGGACTGAGCCCGACCCAGTCCTTCGCCCAAATAATGGCGGAACAGATCGCGCCAGTCCTAGACAGGGCGCTGCCTCTAGCGAACTTGATCGTCAACGCAATTGCTGACCGAGTGGATAGGCGTACGTCCTCCGAATTGAACATGAGTGCAGATGAGTACCGTGCGTTCATTCACAGCATGGGGATTTGCCAAGAGCTGAACCATCTATTCGATAGAGCAGTACCTACCCCAGGATTTTCTACAGAACTCACGCTTGACGTTATCAAGCACGCCGGCACCGAAAACAAGGCTGCTCTGAAAGAAGCACGAGCCCAAGGCACCCTGGAGTCTCGCGTGAACCCGATGCTTGACACCGTTGAGTACGAGGCGCTTTGCGATTTCATCGAAATCCTGCAGGAAGGCGAGCGCATGATTATGGAAACTTCCAGCAATCCACGCGTTCCTCCTCTGAACGCCGATCCGATCGGCTCTGGCACAACGCCTAACCCTCCCGACTAGATCTGAGCGCATGCTCTGTAGTGCCCATGGTTACAAAACATCGGCACTACATCCTGAGAGCCCTTTGCCACGCTGCATCGATCCTCCATAGTCGATGCAATCGTGTCCACCTTCACCGCTGTTGATCTGTCCAAGCTGCCTGTACCGGATGTATTCGAGCAGCTCTCGTTTGAGCAGCTGCTCGCCCAGCGCGTGGCCGAGCTCCACCTCTACCTGCCCAACGTGCTGCTGCTCGAGTCCGAGCCGCTCTACAAGCTGCTCCAGGCCAGCGCCTACCGCGAGCTGATCCTGCGCGAGCAGTTCAACCAGCGCGCCAAAGGTCTGCTGCTAGCCTATGCTCAGCACGGCGACCTGGATCACCTGGCCGCCCCCTTTGGCGTCACCCGGCAACTGCTGACACGGGCCGATCCGGTCACCGGCACGCCGGCGGTGTATGAAGATGATGCCGCCTTCCGCCGCCGCATCCAGCTGGCCCCGGAGGGCCTGTCTGTCGCCGGCCCGGAAGGTGCGTACATCTTCCATGCCCTGGGCGCCGATCCGCGTGTGCTCGATGCAAGCGCGATCAGCGATGCGCCGGGTGTGGTGCGTGTATCGATCCTCTCGCGCGAGGGCGATGGTCGTGCCACGGCCGAGCTCATCATGGCCGTGGATACGGTGCTCTCTGCTGACTCCGTGCGCCCGCTCACCGATCACGTTATCGTGCAGTCCGTGGAGGTGGTGGCCTTTGCCATCGACGCCAGCGTGTATACCTTCGCTGGCCCCGATGCCGAGGTGGTGCTCGGCGAGGCCCGCCGACCCCTGCAGGCCTATGTGGATGCCTCCCACCGCATCGGACGCGATGTGACCCGCTCGGGACTGTTTGCAGCCCTGCATGTCGAGGGCGTGCAGCGCGTGGGACTGCATGCGCCGCTTGCCGATATCGCCGTGACGGCCACCCATGCCAGCCACTGCAGCGGCATCAGCCTCACCAATGGCGGGGTGTGCGATGACTGAGGCCATTGCCCGCCCGGTTCGCGCCATGCAGTTGGCCGTCGGCGACGGTGCCACCTCCCGTTACCGCCTGAGCATTGCCGGCTATGCCTGGCCGGACATCCGTCAGTTGCAGGCGGTCTATCTCAGTGATTGGCGTGGCACTGCGCCCCTGTCCAATCGTCCGCGCAGCAACCAGCTCGTGTACTCGCAGCAGCCGGACCGATTAACGTGGAAGCGCAGCAACTGCCAATTACTGACCGAGCTTCCGGCACCGGACGGCAGCGCCACCGCTGTACGCCTGATCCCGACCGGCACTACTCCCAGGTCGCATTACGTGCGTCAGTCGATCACCGTCCCGGCACTGTCGCAAGGGGCAGCCGTCTCGGCCTATGTCCGCAGCGACGGCGCATCGCGAGCGGTGCTAACCTTGCCCACCGCTACGGCCACAGTTTTGATCTGGCCACCAGCGCCTACCTGCGCCCGGTACGTCTATCCCTCCCGCCGATGGCACCGGGCCACTACCGGAGAACGTGGTGGCTTTCGCCCCACCGTCGAGCCTGGCCCATACCAGTGGCTGCGCCTGGATGCTGCGCGCCAGGCGTGGGAGCTCGTGCCATGCTGTGGGACACCGGCACGGCCACGCCGCTGCCCAGCCGCCTGCAGCTGGCTGACGACCCGCCCCAAGGGGGGACGGTGCTGCCGCCACTGACCATCGAGCCCGGCGCGCCGCTGCGCAACGCCTGGAATGCGCAGGCCCAGGCCTCGGAGCTGATCCCTGACTACAGCGGTCGACCGCTGTGGCACAAGGCCGATGGCGCGCTAGCGCCGCCGCTGGAGCCGGGAGTGCAGCTGTCGGAGGGGATCACGTGATCATCCCTACCAGAGAGGGAAGTATCACTTGATCCATTTCGGCTGCACTTCCGATGAATTTCGAGATCTACCTTTGCGGCAAACGATGCACGCTCAGCCATTTCCGCCAGGTCAATACAATGCACACACTCCAACTACTGGGCCACGTGGCAAAGGCCCTAGTTTTTCGCAGCACCAATAGCGCAACGAAGGCTGGCGTTGCCTTCGCCAATCACGCGCGACTACATCAACAATTCAAGAACATCATTGACGTCAAGAATCAGGTTTGCTCCGTTCGCCTTAAGACAACTGAAGAATGGAACGCAAACCGAATAGCCGAACTTGGACCTAAGAATCCTACTGAGAAGTTCTTGGAAACGCTCCAGCAACGAGGGGCCGCCCATGAAAGCATCGCCAAGCGCACGCGAACGTCCCCTCTACTCCAGGAAGCGCGCCAACGGCAGTCCATGCGAGCTGCCCTACTCAAGCACCAGGAAGAGATTGAGAGCCTGGGGGTCAGGTGCGACCGGTACCAGGACCGCCTTAAGCAGCTATCGCAAGCCCGACTTGAGCACTGCGAACAGCAACAGATTAAAGCGGCGATAGCTGAACTTGATGCTGCAATCGCGCCACACGATTCGCCCCGCACGTGATAACGAGAACACCAACGGGTTGCTTCGGCAGTTCCCGCCCAAGGGCATCGATCTGTCGAGCGCGAGCCAGGAATATCTAAACCATATTGCGATGCTCATGAACACACGGCCGCGACAGACGCTGGGCTGGAAGGCGCCCGCCGAAGTGATGGACCAAGAGATCGATGAATTCAGATCACGTGTTGCGCTTGCTTCTTGAGACCGCCCTACCCCACTGCGCTAGGCGAGGGATGCACATGCCTGAGACCTGGCCCCAAACTACAGCGGCCGAGGGCGTCGATTGCACACCAGCGCCAGCGTCAGGACGTCGTTTCCTGACGGGGGAGGCAGATCAAGCACCGTCCGGCATCGACCGTGGCCCTTTCCGCTGCCGGCGGAGTGACTATCGAAATTTCTCTAAGGAAACTTGCTTTACCGGGCTACCAAACTACTACTTTTCAGCCGAGGAACAGCACATGCCAATTGGCATACAGTTTGCTACCTTCATTGCCCGCTTGGGCACGACTAATCCTGCTAGCGAGGCGGCTAGTCCTTCCCGTTCCGCCAGCACAACCCTGGCAGGAAATCTGGCCTCTGTAGGCAATCACACCGCGCCCACCGGGGCAAGCCCCGACAATTCAAGAATGCCAAGCTATGCTGATTCGAAGGGCATGCCCTTCAATTTCCTCAAGCAATTTGCCACTGCCTTTAGCAGCGCAGGCGGCCGTCTCGATGATGAAAGCAGCTCCAGCAGCTCCAGCAGCTCCAGCAGCTCCAGGAGTATCAGCATCAGCAGTTTCAGCAGTTACTGCACCTCCAGCGGCTACAGCAGCTACAGTGGCTATAGCAGCTCGGACGGCGTTATAAATGTCGTCGGAGGATATTGAGCAGCGCTCAATCCGGGTCCAAGCTCTGAGAAACTTGCCGATGCTCCGGCCCGGCTCTGCTGGGAGATAGTTTGTGCATCAGAGAAGAAAGCACACATCAGAATGAAGTCAACCGACACGACTAAAGCCGTAGTCGTACTCACGATGGCCCTTCCCCCGCGCACCTTGCCTGCCTCGCGGGATCAATTTGGATGTTCTCCAACGGGCAGTAATTCTCCAGCACCTGGTCCCCGCCAGGATGGCAGTGGCTACGTGCGCGAGATAATTGAAGCGTATGAGCGGTTGGAGCCGGTGCTCGCGTCGCGCGTGTCATTCGCACGCCGGTCGATTTCAGGTCCCCAAGCCATGATAGTGATGGAGAATGACGTTGCGATGGCGCCGACGCCTGCGTCGGCGAAACCTTTTCCCCAGGCACCCGCGTATTCGCGACCTTCCCGGCCCGAGCCGCCGCCGGCGCACTTGAAGCCACTATTGGAACCGCTATGTGGCCCGCAGATCAAATCGACAGCAGAGCCTGCCCCCGCAGTGCGCCCTGACTCGCCTGGTGCCAGGCGCGCGTCAGTTGCGCGCGTGTCTGGCGCGGACGCTTTGGCAGCGGACATTACGCAGACGGCGAGTGAGATTGCCGCGCTGAAGAGGGGCCAGGCGACCTGGAGCCGCGAAGAGACCCGGACCTTGGACAGAAAACTATGCGACGCAGTGAACGCAGCTGAGCTGCGCATCAGGTGTCTCGAGGAGGGCGGACGCCTGGACAAGGGAGTAGCGGAACGGTGGGTGGCGTCGATGCACGATTGCCTCCGTCGGGCCAAGAGGACCCGCGCTGACCGCATCTTCAGCGCACTCCGCGCCGTTATGCCACGGGCTTCAGGCAAGACCCCCCTCATGGATGCACTGGGGTACAGCCGATTCCTTGCACGGGCTGAGTCCAGGCACTTGCTGTATTGCCTGGCCAGTGATATCGCCAACACGGACGATGCAGCGTCGGTAGCGCTGGCGATCAATGCGCGAACGGATGCGTTCTGACAAGAGGCGCAATCGTGGTTGGTTGTTCGATCCTCGATGCTTTCGATGAATGTCGATTACGGTGGCCTGTCCGGCCCATCAAGCTGATTGCAGGCCGGCACATGACACCGGTTCAATACAGGATTTCAACCTTTGTCCTGCCGTTCCAACGCCAGGACAAAGCGCAAGGAGCAGAGCCACCATGAACATCATCCTTTCCAGCACTACGCCGCCAACATCCAGTGCGGCCAGCACCGCGAACGACGATGCGTCCGCGCTGACCCATCTGTGTGCAGCGGCGAATCAGTGCCCCCCGGTGCTGGACGCGGCGCGGGACACACCCTTGCTGCCGGAAACAACCTACGCAGCACCGAATGTCTTCCAGGCGGTGGTTGCGCCTGATTTCAACCCCGGTTGTCGCGAGCAGGGGCGCGTAGGCCCTCGAATGAAGATCAGTTCAAAGGGGTGAATCCTGGCCCAAAACGCTTCTGTCCACACCACGTAGCGAGAATCACACAATGGTCAACAACGGTATTACTGTTCCACAACAATATCCAACAATCCCCACCCCGGACTACTCCCCCAGCCCGTCCGGACGAGCCACGCCCCTTGGGGCTCCGCAGATTGAGTCTGATTCAGGCATGGAGGCGCCCACCGTACGCAACGGTCAAGCGCCATCTGCCCTTCAATCCGCCTTTGCGCATAAGGTGAGCCTCTGCCTTAACACGTTGCTCGCCGCGAAGAACGATAAGGACAATGCTTCTTTGCCACCGCGTACTGCAGACTACATGAGCGAGTTCGGCGCCAGCCTTGATGACGCAGCCCGCCGGTTCAACAACGCAACCGGTGATACCCGACAGTTGCTGGAGCGGCATCGCGAGGAAGTCAGCACGTTCTGGAACAATCAGGCGCGTCGATAAGCGGTAAAGCCCGCAATTGCAACCAGGAGGCGCCGGCAGATGCCGGCGCCTTTGTTTTTGGGCCTACCGGCTCAGTTCAGTTTCACGTCACATTGACGGGAAGGAGCGAACGATCCGGCTGAAACCTCACCGATCGGAAGAGCCAGGGGGCTGCGGCGCGTATTTCGAATTGTTTCGATAGTTCGATTGCCGGGTGCCCTACTGCCTATTGAATGGCTACGATGCCGCGAGGGGCCTCGCCGTGGAGGGTCGCAAAAGCTATAGGATCCGGGAATGAATTTCGGCCGCATCACCCGTATCACTGCTGTGCTGTCAGTCGCGCTGCTCCTTCCGCGACTGGCCTCCGCGTATGTGGAAAGTGTCCCGCCGTTAAGCCAGGAACAGCGTGCGTGGATAGCCGCCCACCCGGTGGTGCGCTACACCACCGAGCGCGGTTGGCCGCCGGTGATCGAAATTAAGGACGGCCAACCGGTAGGTCTGTTGGCGAAGTACATCGAACACTTTTCGGCTTCGACCGGTCTTCGCTTCGAATATGTGCACAGCGCATCCTGGACCGAAGCCATGGCGTTGTTCGAGGCCGGCAAAGTCGACATGATTCCGGGTGTGACCCGGTTCCATCTGCGCGGCTTTTCAAGCCCTCCTGATCTGTCTCGTACGTTTCTTTCCGGTTCGATGATCATCATTGGCCGGGCCGAGGAGGGCGTGGCCTTCAGCCTGGACGATCTGGCCGGCAAGCGGGTGGCCATGCAGATGCGCGAGATGGCCATCGTGCCGGTCGAGCAGCTGCGCAAAATCAAGGTCGTTCCCACCACGTCGGTGGAAGAGACCCTAAAGGCCGTGGCGGATGGGCGCGCTGATTACCTGATCGGCATGGAGGCAATCCATCCGGCCTTCGTGCGCAGCCGTTTCATCGGCAAGCTGGGCATGGCCGGCACGGTGGATGTGACCCCGCTCGAAGCCAAGATCGTGGTATCTGCGCACAAGCCAGAGCTGCTGGGCATCATAAACTGGGCCATTAGCCAGTTGAGCAATGAAGAGACCGATATGATCTTTGAGGAGGCCGCCAGCCAGATCCAGTATGGCGCGCCCACGCTGGAATCGCTGTGGCGGTACCGCACGAATGAAATCCTGGTTCTTGGCTTGCTTTTGACCAGCTTAGCGGTCGCGGTGGTCATTTCCTTGCGGGCGCGGCGTCAGGCGCTGCGCAGTGAACAGGGCAAGGCGCGCTTCCTGGCCATGATGAGCCATGAGATCCGCACGCCCATCAACGTCATCGTCGGCTCGCTGGAGGCGCTGGAGCGACAACGCGTGCAGGGCGCTTCGCGGCGTATTGTGGAAACGATGAGCCTGGCCGCCGATGCACTGACCGACCTGCTGGACAACGTGCTTGATCTGTCCAAGCTTGAGGCGGGCAAGGTGACCATGGAGCGCGTAGCCGCTGATCCTGCCGATCTGCTGCGTGGCGTTGCCCGGCTGATGGTGATCCGCGCTGAGGCCAAGGGGCTTCAGCTGACGCTAGAGCTTGATGAGCTGCCAAGTACCGCGCTTGAACTGGATACCATCCGCCTGCGCCAGGTGCTGTCCAACCTGGTGGGCAACGCCATCAAGTTCACCGAGCGCGGCGCGGTGACGCTGCATGCCAGCCACGAGACCTATGAAGGCCGACAGTGGCTGCGCGTTGATGTGCGCGATACCGGTGTAGGCATCGCTCTGGCCGATCAGGCCAAGCTGTTCCGGCCGTATATCCAGGCCGACAGCTCCAGTACACGCCATTTTGGTGGCACCGGATTGGGATTGGCCATCTGCCGCGAACTGATCCAGCTGATGGAAGGCACCATCTGGCTGCACAGTGAAGAGGGCGCGGGCACACTGGTCAGCTTCCGCATTCCGTGGCTGCCGACGACCGCGTTGCCCGCGCGCCCACTGCCCGAAGATCCCCTGCAGACCACCCGGCCGCTCACCCACCTGCATGTGCTGGTCTGCGATGACAATCCCTTGAATCTGGATGTGATCAAACAGCAGCTGCAGTCATTGGGCGCCAGTGTGGATACGGTCACCAGTGGTGAAGACACGTTGGAATACCTGCGCGAGGAAAGCGTGGACCTGCTGCTGCTGGATTGCCATATGCCAAGCATGGATGGCTATGAGACGGCGCAGCGCGTGCGCGCCGAAATCGATGCGGCGCTGCCCATCTTCGCGGTGTCCGCCGCCAGTGACGCCGAGCATCTGCAGCGCTGCATGGACGCGGATATGTCGGCGGTGCTGCGCAAGCCCATCCGCACACGGGAACTGCTCGGGCTGCTTGTGCTCTGGGACCTGGTAAAAGCGGAGGATGAGGAGGAGGATGCCGAGCCGGCTACCTTCCAGGCCGAGGGCCTCTCACCGAGGCCGTATCTGCTGGATGACTTGGCAGGGGTGCAGCGCGCCACCATCCGTGTCGATATGGATACCGCGCTTTTCCATCTTCACCGCATCAAAGGCAGTGCCGCCCTGTTCGGCATGGTGGATATCGAGGCGGAGGCGCGACGGCTGGAGGACCTGGCACGGTTTGCAGGTACCCTGCCCGACCTCAGTACTCTGGATGCGTTGATCCACTCCCAGCCCGAAAGCTGAACATGTTGGCGTGCCGGGCGGTGGGTGGGTCCCTTACGCCCGCCCGGAGCCTGGTAGCACCGGTCGAGCAAACTTGTATGTTCACGCCGGCTCCTACGAGGTGTGTAGGAGCCAAGGTGTAGGTTCCGTCAAGCAAGCGTCTGCGGATGCGAACCGACAGACGAGTCGAGCGATCCCCATCCCGCGCCTTAACGTCGATAAAGGATCTAGCGGTCTTTGAGTACCGCCGATGTTGACAAGCCAACGTGGTGCGATACCACCCCAGCCCCTTAACAATAGCTGGGAGTTGCACGGATGTCAGATCGTTCCGCCATTGGCATCGACGCCGATTCAAAGACCATGCTGGTGACGCGCCACGGCACCAAGGGCAGCGCCCGGATCGACAATTCAGCCTCGGCCATCGCGAAGTGGCTGTCCAGCGTGCCCGCCAAGTCCCGTATCGGCGTTGAAGCGACCAATCGTCATCACGAACTTGTGGTTCAGGCTGCCCAGAAGGCTGGTCACGCCGTCTTCCTGCTCAACCCGCGAGATGTCAAGCACCACGTCAAGGTCGTGGCCTGCCTCGGCAAGACTAACTCCGCCGACGCTCAGGTCATCGCACGGGAAGCCGATAATCTGCGCGAGCACATCGCCCGTTCACCGAAGCAGGAACGGCTGCACGTGCTTCTGCAGCAACGTGACAGCCTGGTCCGGAACAAGGCAACGCTCCAGCTATCTCTGGGGACCGATGCGGCTGACTCAGCCATCTTCGGGCGGATACTCAGTGGTCTGAAAGAGGCCATTGCGATGTTGGATCAAGAGATCCAACACCGCTGCCGCGGCGGCAAGCAGCGCGATCTTTATCGACGGATGATGACCATTCCGGGAATCGGGCCGACGGTGGCGGCCTTCTTTACCCACCACATCAACCGATGGCCGTTGGCTAACTCAGATGCCTGGGTTGGCCTGCACTGGCCTGGATCCCCGCCCCAACGGTTCCGGCGCCGGGAGGGGCCGTGCCGGTGCTCCAAACGAGGCAACGCCAACCTGCGGCAGATGCTCTACACGGTTGCCATGGGCCTGACCCGATGCAAGGGGTGGAAAACCTCCTTGCAGAGCCATCTGCGACCGCGGGCACAGCAGCACCGTCAGCTTCAACATCCTGGCCAGAAAGCTGGCCAGAATCGCTTGGGGCGTCTTCAAGAGTGGCCGGGACTTCGACCCGAGCATGCTGAAGGTGGGTCAAGCCTGCTTCCAGCAGGCTTGACCACGAACATCGGATCTCGACTCTACCGGCGAGGGGTGTTGGGGTTCAAAATGGCATCGAGCACGGTGAGCGGTGGCAGGCGGGCCTTCGCGCCCCATTCGGCCAGCAAAGGCGTTGCAGCGTTCGCGGTATAGGGGACCTTTGTCGCTGCGTCCCAGTTCTGGCGTTGCTGTTCGTTAGTGTAGCTGCCCTTGCCGCCCGACTTGCTGGAAAACGGCAGCAGCGCATCCAACGGAGTTGCATTGCTGAAGCGGACATGGCGTGCGACGCGGGGTGCGGCCTCGGCGCCGGGGTCTCGCAGGATCCCCTTCGATATAGGCCGCGCGGGCTCATCACTCGGGTAGTCCACTTTCGGGTCGACCGGGGGAAGTGCGGCCATCCTGCCAATAATCGTTTTCCGGCTCAGGGGGTGCAGCCGACGCAGCGGACCGGCTGTCCCAGCAGTCGATCTCGGGCTCGGCCACTAGCTCGATGGCGAAGGCCGCGGTATGCGCCTGCACATTACGGATGGTCAAGGACGCCGCCCCGTGCGGTAGCGGGGTGTGCTGACCATCTCGGTTGGCCGCAGCAGTGCGTACCGACGTTCCCGCCGCCGCAGTGTTGCTGCCGCGTGCATCGCTGGCAGGCACAGTGCAGCCGCCTTCTGCAACGGCGAAGGAACCACCGGCGCCGGGACGCGTGAGATGCGGACTTGGGTAATTCGGAAGTCGTTCATGGGGCTGCGGGTTGACGATGGATGATCCATCGCAGCCGATCTACGCCCTGCGGCTCATCCGGAAACCGCCTGTCCGCGATCTGCCCTTATCGCTCGCGCATCAGCCCGACTGGGCGAAGTCGCGACCATCCCAGCACCAGACCGGGTCAGGCGCCGCACTGCCCTTACAGCGCCGGATCCTTTCCAGCAGCCGCTGGCCGTCGCCGGTCAGCTGCAGGTGCGCTGAGGCGCCGTCCTGCAACAGCCCTTGCTGCATCAGCTGGTCCACCGCGGCGGCAACCGCGCGGGGCGAGGCATCACCGGGAATTGCCGCGCCACAGCCTGCGGCCGCAGTGAGGACAGTGGACAGCAGGCGAGCGGTTTCCATACGATACTCCTCATCGGTTGAAACCAGCATCTCGAATAGAGAGTCGCCCGGGCTTCGAAATGCTTCGAAACCCAGATCGATTCTGTGCAGTGCAGCCGGAGTCAGTAGCCATTGCGCAGCTGGATGCCCCAATGGCTTTCGCGTTGGCCGCCTTCATGGGCGCCCGCCTGGTAGTCCAGCCGCAACAGCCAGGCCGGTGCCAGCTGCAGATCGAGCCCGAGCCGATGGCTCCAGCCCAGCCGCTGGTCGCGTTCGCCGACCAAGACGGGCAACTCCCAGCGGCCACCCGCATCGTGGGCACTGGCACCGTCAAGCTGCATCCAGCGGCCTGAAAGGGCCACTTCCCAACTGGGCGTTAGCTGCAGCTGGCCCCAGTGCAGGCGGCGTGCAAGCCTGCCGCGCAGCGCTGGCTCGACCGCCCAGCTGGACTGACCGTCGATATGAATAAGGTCGCCGCCCGGGAACTGTTCCAACGCGCCGGACAGGTGACTGTACTGGCCGTCCAGCTCGAAGGATGCAAGCGCCGTCCACACACCCCATGCAACCGAGCTGCCCGCGCGCAGGCGGAGCTGCCATTGCCGCCCGTCGCGCTGGCTGCTTACCTGGCTGCCGGACTGCATGCGCTCAGCCCGGTAGTGCAGTACCCCGGTGCCGAACTGCGCGTCCAGGTACAGACCCTCGGCCTGCCAGCCCGCGTAAGCGGTCAGCCCGTGCGCGGCCAGCTTGCTGTGCCCGGCCGTGGGCAATGGCGCACGCGATGCGGCGTGGCTGAGGGCCACGCCAAGGTGATGGCGTTCACCGCTGCGGTCCATGCCGAATGCCTGGCCCCGCAGACGGTGTTCATCGCCGGCCGGCACCCAGCGCTGATCGCCCATGCTTGCATCGAGCCACGCGGACCACCCGTGCCCGCCACCTGCCAGCTGCGACTGGCGGCCCGCCACTTGGTTGGCCCGCAGGCGCGCAACTTCGTGGGCCTGTAACTGCTGCGTACGAAGCAGCAGCCCCAGCGAGGCATCCAGCGCCGGGATGGCGCTGGCAACGTCCACCACCAGATGGCCCTCATGGACCGCGCCGGCGGCATCGACAAGGCGCAGTGCAATCTGCGCCTGACCCACGAATGTCGGCGAAAGCTCCACCTGCACCTCATCGGCGATAATGGCTACGCGCCCTGCATTGGACGGCGATAAGGCCAGCACCTCGGCGGCAGCAACAGGCAGGTCGGGGGCCGACAGCGTGAGCGACGCCATTCCGCCCTGCTCAATCTGCAACTGATAGTTACGCGTGCTGGCGGCCACGATATCCAGGGTGACCGACGCTGACGGTGAACGACCGGCACCGTTCTCGGCCGCGACGGTCAGGCTGTCCTGCCCGATATAGCCGGCTGCGGCATCATAGACCAGCGTCAGGCCATCCACGTGCGCCTTGCCTTGCTCGGGCTTGCCTAGCAGGATCAGGCGATCGGCCGCACCGCCGGCCATCACCAGAGGCAACAGGATGCCCTTGCTGCCACTTACGATGGTGAGGTGACTCCCGGTGATTTCCGGGATGGCCAAGCCGTCGACCACCGTAATGGTGACCGTCGCCGCTGGCGTTGCGGCATTGCCCAGATGCGCGCGGTACTGGAAGGTGTCAATGCCGGCGTAGCCTGCTGCAGGCGTGTAAACGATGCCGGTGCCGCGGATGTCGGCGCGGCCGTGGGACGGGGCAGACGCAAGGCTGACCGCACTGGGCTGCGCCCCGCTGATAGCTAACGGCACCGGTGTGTCCACGCTATTGGCCGGCAGGCTGAAGGCAACGTCGCCAGCGCTCGGCAATTCGATGACACCCACAATCTGCACCGTGATATCTGCCGGTGCGGAAACGCCGTACGCATTGCGCGCGCGATAGCGGAATCGCTCAACGCCGATGTGGCCGGGCGCAGGGCGGTAGAACAGTGCCGAACCGCGCACCTCTGCCTGTCCAGTAGCAGGCGGGTCGGCAATTTCAACAGCATCGAAGGCCCCGTTGATGGCGAGCGGCACCTCGGTGGCGGCTGCGTTGGCGGGCATGCTGAACGTGACCGGCGCAGCGGCCGGCGGTTGGCCCTCTACCTGCAGGGTGTAATCCTGGGTCTTCTGGCTGCCATTGACGTCGCTGAGGCGGACCTGGAAATCGAACTCGCCGGGTCTTTGCGGGGTACCGCTCAGGCGCCCATGGGCGTCAAGCGAGAGGCCGGGCGGCAGCGGGCCGGCGGCCTGGAATACGTAGGGCGCCTGGCCCTTCTGCGGGATGTAGATGACCTCGACAGGCCTTCCCACTTCTGCACGGGATAGCGCAGCCGGGGTGAAGAACAGTGACCGTGACGGCTGAGCGTGGATATGGAAGCCGCCGGTCTGCAGTGTCTCGTTGTTCGCATCGGTGATCAGCAGGTCGACACGAAAGCTGTCGCCGGCCTGTGCAGGCTCGCCCGCAATGGTGACCGTGCTGGTGGATACGTCGAAATCGATGGTCATACCGATCGGCAATGCAACCGTGCTGCCCTGAAGCGAGTACGGCGCTGTACCGCCGGAGATCCGGATCTGCAGCGGGCCATAGCCTTCGCCCACAAACGCATCGGCTTGCCGCCCGGCCGCGGGCGACACGATGATCTTGGCCAGGGCGGGGAAACTGCCTAGCAGCGCGAAGACAAATAGGAGGCCGCGCAGAATGCGCGGCCCGGTGAGGCCGGGTTTCATGTCGAAGGACACCAGGTGAATGAATACCCTGAAACCCTAGAATACCGGCGAATCGTGGGGTTTCGAATCCAAGCGAATTCGAGCGCCCGGGCTTAAAATGCACGATCAGCCAATGAAGCGTCGGCCGGCCTCCATGCAGGCGCGGACAGCGCCCACTAGGTCTTCCAGCGATTGCCGCTTCTGTACGAAACGGAATGCCCCCTGGTCGAGGCAGGCGCGTTGAATGAAGGTCCCCTGCATTGCGCTGTACACTACGATACGAGCGGGATATTCGAGGTGAATCTTGCGGATGAGTTCCACCGTCGGTGGCTCAGTCACGCCCAGCGCGTAGTCTAGAATCACCACATCGATGGGGGTGGTCCTCAGCAATGCCAGCAGGCCACGCGGGTGCTCGAATGCCCCTACGATCCGGGTGCCAGCCACCTTGGCCAACACCAGTTTGAGCCCATGCAGCGCCAGCGGATGGTCATCTACCAGAGCGATTGTTGTTGCTTGCATCATGTTCTGCATCGTGCAGCGTTCCTAGTGTCTGGCGATTACATTTAGAGAAATGTGCGTCGCGAACAATCGATTCTGTTCGAATATGACCAGCCGCTGACTGGAATGGGCGCTGTATACGTATATCGCTGCCCATACGCGGTCCAACCATGTCAAAACCACGTGAAGAAACGCGGTCTCCTGAAAATGCAGCACGAAATTGCATGCGACGTCTTCGCGGGTTAGCTTGTTGCAAACGGGCCGAGGACAGCAGATGAGCCGCAGGACGATCATGGTTCTGGATGACCACCCGGTGGTGTTGAAGGCCGTGGCCCAGGTGCTGCGGGGTGACCAGCTGCTGGACGTCACCGGCGCGTTCGAGCGCTCATCCGACCTGCTGAAGGCCATGAAAGTGGCGCCGCCGGAACTGGTGGTACTGGATTATCAGCTGGACCCGGCAGATGCCGATGGACTGAACCTGCTGATACGCCTGCGCCGGGATTTTCCTGATACTCGGGTGATCATGCTTTCCGGCTCGGAAGGGCCCGCCAATGTGCATGTCCTGCTGGATCGGGGGGCGTCCGCCTTCGTGGGCAAGACCCAGGACCCGGAGCTGCTGCTGACCGCCATCCGCGCGGTGCTGCGGGGGCAGACCTTTGTATCCCCGGAATTGCCGGCAGCGGTGGTAACACCGTCGGCCAACGCCAAACTGACTGATCGCGAGCGGGAAGTCATCCGCTGCTGCATCAAGGGCATGACCACTTCGGCGATCGCCGCCAAGTTCAACAGAACTGAGGCGACCATCAGCACGCAGAAGCGCGCAGCGTTCCGCAAGCTGCGCATCCAGAGCGATCCGGATCTGCACCGTGCGGTGGCCAACCATCTGCTGGATCACCTGCTCTAAGTGAGGCGATGCTGTGCCACCATCGCGACGAACTCCCGGGGTGATAGCGGAACGTGCTGGCGCATGCGCGCGTGCACCGAGCGGCGCAGGGTGGCCAGTACGCGGGTGGGAGGATACATGCGTTCCTGCAGGCATTGCCGGTCATAGCGATCAATGCTGGCCAGAAGCACTTCGGTGTCTTCGTGCGCGGCCAGCGTTGTCGCCAGCGGCGTTTCCACGTACGACACCACGGCGCCACCGTAGGTATGGAATAGCTCGAACTGGAAGTGCTTGCCCAAGGCGGCCACCAAGTCGGCAGGCTGACAAGCGGGGTCGGGGGATGCGCGCGCCGCTCGGGCGGGTCGAGGATCCTGCATACCCAGCGCGTCCAGCTGGCTGCAGATCTGCTGTTCGATGGCGGGCCAGGTGCCCTGCCTACAACCAATGCTGCCGGTCCAGGCAATCATGCCCTGCTCTGACAGAACGCGGTCAAGCAGGCTGCACAGCGTCGGCGCATCCATATGGGCCGGACGCCATTGGTCCAGCACGACCAAATCGTGCGCGTGCTTGCTGGAATGGGGTTGTTCAGGCGTGACGATGAAGAAGTCATCGGCCATACCGAGCGCCTCAGCGGCCACGCGCAGTTGGCGGGCACAGCGGTGGCTCGCCGCCAAAAGGGTCACCTGTTCGGCCAAGCCGCTGTGCAGCAGCTCCAGTGGACGCCCGAGGCCGGCGCCGTGATCGCCTGCGTAGAGAATGTGCAGGCGACGGTTGAGCTGCGATGCGAGGCCGCGCGCTTCCCGCAGATACAAATCGCCGGGTGTGCCCAGCCCGAACAGCGCAAGGTGGGGCGCTAGGTGATTGCGGTGCCAAAGACCGTGCAGCCGACCGATGCATCGCCCATGACGCGTGGCCTGCGCGTGCTGCTGCGTAGCGCCTGTAGCGATGGGCGACACCAGGCGCGTCCATGCGCGACCTATCAGGGCGGCAACCGCGGTGGAAGGGAAAGCGCGGGAGATGGTACTCATTCTGAGGATCCAGTAGTGGATCCACAGAATGCGATGCCTTGCCCTGCCATCGGCTAGAAGTGGTTCGAACTTCAGGCAGGGCCGTATTACAACATCGTGGACAGGGTCACGTTGCCCGTCTCCTCTTCCTCGCCGTAGAACAACTGCTCGATGAACGGTTGGATCAACATGTCCTGATAGGCGTCCTTGCGCCCTCCCACCTCACATTGCAGCTGCTGTTCCTGCCAATCCTCCTGTTCTTCGACAGGCCAGAGACCGCGCCCCTCTACGCCCTGGCTCGGCGGCAGCGAGGCTTTCATCCGGTCCGCTAGGGAAATGACGCTTGAGTAATCCCCAATGTTCTGGACGGGCCACACAGCTCCCGATACTAACGGCGTAATGTTCATTTCATGACTCCCTGGTGGCGCTGGGTCGGATGGCAAGGCGCATGAAGCGGCCGGCCTGGTACTCGGCAAATGCCGCAATGGTGGGGCCAAGCTGATCGGTGGCAGGCGACACAGGCAGGTTGGTGCCCGGCTCCAGCACGAACACCAGATCATCCGCAGTCATTACCGGTGCCGCGACATCGGCCGCCTCCACGCGTGCATGGCCATCAAGCTGGTGCTGGAGGACCTGGAGGAGATCCTGCTGTGCGCGGGGCACGTATACCGCCACCTCGCGGGCGCCCTCCTCACGCTGGACACTGCACCAGCGCTCGATCTGCGCCTGGGAGAAATCCAATCGTGCCAGCTCTGCAGACAGCTGCGACAGCACGGCTTCACGGACCGAATCAACCCAGCGCGAGCGCTCGGCCAACAGGTCGGCGATGACCGGCATGACGGTCTGCAGTACCTGCGCGTAGCCATCGATATAGCCTTGGCGCTGCGCCTGCTCCTTCAGCCGGGCTGCGGCGGCGTCAGCTGCGCGCGTCAGCTCGGCGGCGTCTGCCTGCGCCTGGGCGACGATGTCGTTGGCCTGCTGCGCCCGGCCAAGCGCCGACGCAGCAACCACCACATCAGTGGGAAGGGTGCCTGAGGGCAACGGTAACTGTCTGAGCATGGCTCAAGGCGCTCCAGAAGCAGGAATGATCGAAGGTTTGCGGACGCACGCCCGTACCTTCGTTGATGGATGGGAAAGGCAGGGCCAGGCGCTGCGTCAGCCAGTGCGGCAGGCAGGGGCCCAGGCCTTCAAGGATGTAACCGGCACCCCAGCTCTGCAGCTGCCCGCGGCTCATGGGGGTCCTGCACGCGTGCTGCGCCGGCGCAAAGCCCAGGCGCATGAACTGCCGCATGGACGCAGGCAGGCGGATGAAGTCGGGATGCGCGATGGTTGCACAGGGCTGCTTGGCCATTGCCACCAGCTCAGCAGCGATCTCCAGATGGTTCCAGCTGGCGATCAGCCGGCTCGCCAACGGGCTTGCGTCGATGCACCCATCGCTCGCCACCAATGCGTGCTGCGCTGCCATGGCCGCATTCACCGCCGAGCGGCGATTGCCAGTGAGACCGTGCTGCGCGTGCCTCCAACGGTGGTGGTAGGCCACCGGATCAGCGGCTATACGCCAGGCCTGCAGGTCACGCGCCAGCATGGTCCGCGCTCTGCTTGCTGCGCGGCAGCCGTGAGGACAGGCTCGCCCAGGCGCGGCTGAGACCGCGACGCATCATCCACAGCGCACCCAGCAGCAGACCCAGCACGCAGGCGATCAGGCCGGCAAGCCAACCCTGCAAGGACGAGGCGGCCGGCGTCACTGCCAGCACACGGGTTGCATTGGCCTGGGCCAGCACCACCGATACATCATCGTAGGACAGATCTTCGAACGCGTTGCGCAGGAAACGCTTGCTGTTCTGCACCAGGGTGGCCTCATGGATGCCCTGCTCGTGCACCAGAACCACGGCGACGTGCTTGGCCTTGCCCGCACGCTTGGCCACGCCACTGGAATCATCCACGCCGTCGTAGCTGACGTGCACGCGGGCACTGCGTACACCATCAAGGACCGAAAGGGATTCTTCCAGACGCTGTTCGACGGCAGAGAGCAGGCGAGCCTTTTCGCTCAGTGGCGTGCTGATCATCGCATCGGCGGGAAAGGCATCGGAGATCTGCCCGCGCGGTGCGCGCGGCAGATCATGTTCACGCATCAGATCGATGGCCTGGACCAGATTGGCCTCATCCACCGTTACCGAATAGCCCGATTTGCCGTTGGCCGTCTTGTCCGCCTCGATATTCTGGCGAAGCAGCGTTGCTACGACCTCGTTGGCCTGCCGCTCGTCGAGGCCCTCCAGCACAGCCACCTTCGAACAGGCAGCCAAGGACACCAGTAGCATACCTGCAGCCGCCGCGCGCTGGATTCGCGTCTTCGCATCCATCAGGTCTTTACCAGGGTTTCAACACCCTTCACCAGGTGATTGGTCATCACCGCAGCCAGGGTCATGCGCTTGGTGTAGGCTTCCTGGCGCTGCTGCAGTTCCCATAGCAGCGCCGGATTGCTTGCGGTGACCGGGTCATTTGCCATGCCCTCGATGACTGCACGGTCCACGCCCGCTTCCAGGTAGGCACTGGCCGCATGGCGCTTAAAGCGGTCGGACAGTGGCACGGCCTGCCCTTCGGCAATGGCCGGCTGCAAGCTGACCGCTGCCGGGTCGATTGGAAAGAAATGCATCGGAGTTCCTTGAAGCAATCGCGCGACAATCAGGCGATATTGCGGATGTTCTGCTTCTGCATGTCGGCCAGCGTCTTGGACGAGTTGGACTGCAGCATGCGGTACATGTTGTATTCGGATAGCTTGGTCTGGTAGCTGGCCAGTGCGGTCGGATCGGAGGGTGCTTCCTTCAATGCTTCGAAGGCCGCTTCCAGCGCCGATTTCAGGGTGTTTACGCCGTCGTTGAATTCCTTGCTGTGCTGATCCAGCCATCCGTCCCAATCGTTTGCGGGATCGGTCGGATCCACTGGCTTGTGGTCGCCATCCCAATGGTCGGGCGGGAGGGCGAAGGTGTTTGCAGAGCTCATACAGGTGGTCTTCTATTAGGCAATGTTTCGGATGTTCTGCTTCTGCATGTCGGCCAGCGTCTTGGACGAGTTGGACTGCAGCATGCGGTACATGTTGTATTCGGATAGCTTGGTCTGGTAGCTGGCCAGTGCGGTCGGATCGGAGGGTGCTTCCTTCAATGCTTCGAAGGCCGCTTCCAGCGCCGATTTCAGGGTGTTGACGCCTTCGTTGAATTCCTTGCTGTGCTGGTCAAGCCAGCCATCCCAAGGAGCGCCCGGCGGCACGGGCAGTTCGTGGTCGCCATCCCACCAGTTGGGAAGCACGGGTGCATGGGTACTGTTGCTGTTGATATTCATGTGGCTTCTTTGTTGGACGCGCCAATCAGCGCAGGTTCTCGGAGTATTCCCAACGCCCCTGACCGACCGACATCAGCTGGCCAGGGGCATAGCGGAAGGAGCGGCCGCGCAGGACATCGTCCCAGAGGCGGGCGTTCACGGTGACCCGGCGTGCACCCCAGCGCCGTTCGAACTGGCGGCTGTATGCGGCCATCGACGCGAGCGTGGCGTCATCCAGGAAAACAGTGTTGGATACGCTTGTGCGGCCGCCGACCATATCGGCGCGGGTGGTGACGCCGAGCGTCTTGAGTTCATCGCGTGCCATGGCGATCAGCGCGGCATCGCTTACGCCGCTGATCTTCAAGCGCGTTGCATAAGGCATCTGCGCCTGCGCCACACGCCGCAGGCGTTCGCGTGCGGGCCCGCTGGGCACGCCATTGAGAACAATTTCGGCATTGGCGGCGTCATCCAGCCGCACGATCACCGGCTGCAGACCCTGGCGGATCAGCCAGGATTCCACGCGCACCTGTTCCTCGCTGCGCACCTTGACCTGCGCGTTCCAGCGATCGGCGCGACGCACTGCTCGTTCAGCCCAAGCAGCCGATGCCTGGTCGTCCGCGAACACGTACAGGGTGCGATCGTCTGTCGAGATAACTTCGTAGCGCCCTGGCGCCTGCTGCAGAACCGACGCAAGTTTGGTGGCCTGAACCTCGGGAAGATGCAGGTAGTACGCGCCACAGAGGATGGCGGCGGCGGCCAGCGAACCAAGCATGAGTGCCGTGGGCAGCCAGCGCCGCGACGCTGACGGCGCGGTGCGGTGATGCGCGGCGTCCGGCACGATACCGGTCGGTGGCGGCACGAAGTCCAGCACCGATGCGCTCCAGGGGACCCCAGTCGGCGCCATCGCTAGGTGCAGGCCCAGGTGGCACTGCGGTTCGTTCATCAGCACGGGAACGAAGATGCCGGCATCGCTGCCATCGTCAGCCTGCTCCGCCACCTGGGCGGAAGATTCAGCATCGGCGTGAGGGCAGCGGATGATCAGCCGCCCCTGCAGGCCATCGGTTGCCACCAGCAGAACGTTATGAGCGGTGGAAAGCGCGTGACCGGATTCCGAGGCAGTAGTGGCGACATCGCGCACCAGCTGCAGTACAGTGTCACCGCACTCAAGATTATATTCCAGGCCCAGAAATGGGCCGGACAGAATTTTCAGTTTCATCATTGCCTTCGGCTGGCCGGTGCTCCGGCTTCGATGTCGTGGCGTAGTTTAGGCAGTCGCTTCGAAGCCATGCTTCGAATTCAAGCGAATAGCATCAGGACCCGAAAGCGACATAATGTGCCCGCACTTTGCTGACATAAGCGCGGGTTTCCTTATAGGGCGGGATGCGGTTTCCGTGCTTCTGCACTGCGCCCTCCCCTGCGTTGTACGCGGCCAGGATCAGATCAAGATTACCCGCGAACCGCTTACTCAGCCATTTCAGATAGGCGGCCCCGCCGGAGATGTTCTGCTCGATGTTGAAACGATCGGATACACCAAAGCGCTTTGCGGTCGCGGGCATCAACTGCATCAGGCCAGCCGCACCCGTGCGGGACACCGCGCGGCGGCGATAATTCGATTCAACCTTGATGACGGCGTGGAGCAGGTTGGCGTCGACACCATGCCTATCTGCCGCCTTCAGGACCGCTAGATTTATGGCCGGATCGCGGGCGGCTTTCTCCGTGGCGGGCGCAATCGCTGCCGGCATGGATGCGGGCGCGGCCGGCGCGCCGTCGAGCCAGCCGGGTGAGTGGGGCCCGAGTGCCCTTGCGCCTTGGAAAGGCAGCGGACTCACTTCTATCTCGCCGTTGATGCCCAAGCCCACGTAGAGCGGGCCACTTGGCGGCGGCGAGGGTTCGGCCTGGGCTGAAGCTACCAGCACCATGGCGAGCACCGCCAAGGCTGACAGGGGCGCCCTGCGGATCACGGGGAGCACCGCATGCCGGCGATCTCACCTGCAAGCTCGGCCAGGGTGCCGGCGCGGCCCATCTGCTCGATGCCGGGCATCACGCCCCACGCCTCTTCCGCGTCCATCAGAATGGCGTGGAGGGCCAGCGAATCGATGCACAGATCCTCGTGCAAGCGCATGGACGGCAGCACTTCCTCTGGGCGGAAGCCGGTGTGCTCGCAGATGATGGGCACCAGGGTTTCGAGCGTGTTCGAGAATATCGTCGAATTCATTCGGCATGGCGTATTGATGGGCCGCAAAGGCGCGACAGGCGGCACGTTACGCTGCGGGGCGCGGGCTAGGATTCGAAGGCGTTCGAAAGGAAAACGCCGCCCATGAGGGCGACGTTTCTGGTTCAGGTTTGAAGAATCAATGTTTCTGGCCGTTCAGGGCCGACGATTCCTATTGGCAAGGCGAGCATAATTGCCGTTGTGAACTGGCTCTATTTTAGTAAGTCTTGTCCAAATATAACTATCGTTTGATAGACCACCCACTACAGAAAGGTCGTCCCGCTGACCCCAGATAGCATCGGTCTGCTCGCGGAATTCGACACGGATGGCATGTACAGCCGCTTCCAAACCGCCGAGCTTGGATGAGTTGGACGCCCCGCGAATGATCGAATACAATTCACCTTCCATGTGTGCAATTTTCTTTTGGAAGCTTGCAATGCAGTCATGCAGTTCCTCATCGATTGCATTACGTTTCAGGCTGATGACGCCGCGATACTCAGCGAAGGTCGTATCGCGCTGGGGGAGTACATCCTTGAACCGGTCAAGTGTGGCCACCGGGACCACCGCACTTGCCATGTCCTCCCGCAGTTGTTCAATCTGGTCCAGCAGGTCGCTTGCGCGCTTTTGTGCTGCGGCTGAGTCGCTATTGGGACCTGCATTGGCAATACCCTCGTCCAGTGCCAAGTTCAGGCGTTCGAGGATTCTGTTGGCTCCGTCGCCGGTTTTGTTGATCTGCTCCAGGGTGGTGGCCCCTGCCAGCGCGGTGGAGAGCTCATCCAGCTCGCCACTGAAGGCTGCAGCTGTTTCGGGATCAAATTTCGCCAGCACCTTCGCCTGCGACTGGCCATGCAGGACCGCATTGTCGACGGCATCGCGACGCGCGTTCAGCAGTGCCTCCGCCTTCTCGGCGCTGGCCGACTCCAAGTTCTCAGCACCTGCCGCGATGGCGGCGGCCAGATGGCTGTCTAGCGCCTTGCCGATTGCCTTGACCTGAGAGTCGACCACATTGATCTGCGCAATATCGGTGGCGTCAGCCAGCGCGACGGCCGCTCCATCCAACCGCGTCATGAAGCCCGCAGCCGCGTCGGCATCCAGGGTCGCCAGGACGTTGGCCTTTGATCGGCCATGCGCGATGTCGTTGCCAACCAGGCTGCGCCGACCTTCAAATGCATCGTTTGCGGCCTGCGCACTGTCCGCCTTCGCGCCTGCGGTGCTGGCGTCGATGGCGGCGTCCACCTCGGCGTCCACCCCCCGGATGAGGACGATGACCTCTTCGCCAATCTCGTTGATCTGCTCCAGGGTGGTGGCCCCTGCCAGCGCGGTGGAGAGCTCATCCAGCTCGCCACTGAAGGCTGCAGCTGTTTCGGGATCAAATTTCGCCAGCACCTTCGCCTGCGACTGGCCATGCAGGACCGCATTGTCGACGGCATCGCGACGCGCGTTCAGCAGTGCCTCCGCCTTCTCGGCGCTGGCCGACTCCAGATCAGTAGCACCCGCGCGATACGCATTCTCCTTCACGGCGACGTGGATGTCCGCCTTGATCTGCGAAACAACAGGCCTCAGCTCAGCAGGGTTGCCACCATTCCCCAGCTCAGCCTCGACAGAGACCAGCCTGAGCGCCAGGTCTTTCAAACCTTCCTTGCCCCGTGCGTCCATACCACCAGCGGCGTCGGTAATCAACGCGCTGGCACTACGGATAGCCTTCTGCAATGACGCCAGAGCCGCATCGGGATTCTGCCCCATCGTCGATGATGCCGAGGAGTGGCTGGCCTCCGACGGGGTACGGAACGAACCACCACCTGCCCAAGCCCTTGCCCACGCACGGAAGGTTTCCTCACGATCGTGCGCAAGCATTTCCGAATAGCGACGGTCTGCCGATTCGCGTGCACGGATGGCCTCACGCTCGGTGAACCCGTCACAGTTGTGGCAGCCATGGAAGCAGTCGCGGAAACGATCTGCTGGACGAGCAGCACCCGGAACATCACCCACACCATCCGCGCGCCCCGGTTCCACAGCGCCGCCCACATCGACCAGCGAGGACATCTTGCGCAACTCATAGATCATCCGGCCCAGATCACCCGAATCACCTTCCGCGCGGGCCTTGGCAAGCAACTGCGCTATCGCAGATTCATCGACCTTTCCGCCGCTTGCAGCATGTGCCGACAGCACCAGGTTCAGATCCGGCGATGCAAACTGCGCATCAATGGCGGCGATGATGCCATCCACGTCACCATAGGCTTTCTGCGCTGCGGCAAAGAGCGTGCTTTTCAATGCAATGCAGCGCTGCACCACGTCATCGTGACGGTCAGTGTATTTGAAGTTGTGCGTGCCGAAAGCGTCCGGGAAGACTTCATCGTGGGCGGCAGCTTCCACGATCTTCCCGAACTCCAAGACCGCAGGATCCGACGCACTCAGTTTCCCAAGCGCCATCAGATGGGAGACGCTGTAAATCAGACTGCCAAAATCCGAACCTGCGAGCTTCTTGAATCCATCCGAATCATGATCGATCTTCGATCCGGTACCACCCGGAAATTGGCTGACGATGGTACGGGTGATTCCCGCCTCATGCTCGGCGCTAACATGGCTGCGCACCAGACCGGAAGGCAACGGATTGCCATGGGCCGTGAGCGGTTTTCCTACCGAATCGAGGGCCCCTTTGACCAGGTTCCCGGCACCGGTGAACGGGCCGCAGAAGTTCTGCGCCTTAGGATCTCGCGGAGGATGTATGGCATGCAGAGCCTCTACCCAGTGGTAGGTGGATATCGAAAAGCCGGACATGGACGTCTATCTCTTGCCAGAATGAGTTACAGACCGTTAACGAACGATTTCTGTGCTTCGTCCATTTCCTTGATGCTGTTGCTCAGCACCTTGGCCAGGGTGTCCCACTGCTGGTTCTGGCGCTGGTACTTTTCAGCGAGCAGATTGCTGACCTGCCTGAAGCTCTCCAGGCGGCTGTCCTTGGCGGAGATGATGGCGTTGTACTTTGCCGGGTCCATCTTGGGGTCGCTCTTGAGCAGTTCCAAGATTCCGGCAACCTCTTTCACATCGACGCGGATACCCCAGCTGACGGGGTTCGTACCGGTCTGTACGACTTCCAGACCTGTTACGCCGAGCTCAGTCAAGAAGGCCTCGGCCGCAGCCTCCGATTCGAAGCCATCCACCAGCGGCAGCCCCTCCCACTTGTCAATTACGTCTTGCAACGCCTTCTGCGCTTCAGTGAAATCGACCTCGAAATTGCCGTCCTTGTCGGTACTCTTGATGGCGTCGGACAGCTTGGCCAGGGCCTTGGTCAGGTCGTCGAAGAACTTGATGTAGTTGGCCAGCACGTCTTCGTACTTGCTCATCCATTCGGCGTCCAGGGAACCCAGAAGCGCGATGATCATTTCGTAGAATTCATTGTGATTGCTGAATCCAAGCGTCTCCTCCGACGTCGATGCGTCGCTGGCGCTCTCCAGCACCGAACGCGCGGATTCGATATTGCTCACCGCCCTGCCCAGCTTATCTTTTGCGGTGCGCTCTAGGCGCATGGCTTCTGCCAACAGGACCGCATCCTCTTCGTTCGGTTCCTGCACCTGCTCGGCTTCCAACTCAATGTGGCGCTGCTGGCTCATGCGATTCATCGCGTCGCGACGGGCGCGCAGTGCATTGCGGCTGTCGTCCAGATTGCGCTCGGCACGCTTGTGCCAGCCGTCCACCTCGGCAGCGACTGCCTCACTCAGCGTGGCCTGGATGTTTGCTGCCTGCTGCTGTTCCAGTACAGCCAGCATGAAGGCGCTGCGGTTCTCACCGCTGTTGATGGTGATGCTCATAGGGTTCTCCAGCGGGGAGGCGCACCTCCCCTTGTCTTGTTGAATCAGGCCCGAGTCATCTGGTTGATGACGTCCTGGGCCATACGGCGCTCGTTCTCGAGCGTTTCCAGTGCCTTCTGCATGCTCTGCTTGTCGTTGCGCGCCTCATCGGTGCGCTGGGCGGCATGGTCGGCTTCCGTGCTGGCACCCTGCTGTAGAATCTGCGCGAGGGCACGGTCCTCCGCCTCAGCCACTGCGCCGGCACTATTGATGAAGGTGTTCAGCGGCATTGCCATGCCCTGGATGGCCTGGCCCTTGGCCATATGCCAGTTGGCCTGCACCTGGTTTTCGCTGTGCGCGGCCTGGTAGGTTGCCGGATCGTTGCGCATGTCGTTGGCGTTGACGATCTCATCGTTCCTGGCCTTCTGTGCCGCACTTGTACTCGGCGACTGTTTGGTTGCTGCACGCAGGCCGGCCGTATCGGATTTGGCAATCTGGGCGCTCTTGGCGAACTGCGGCTTCACGTTTCCGGCAAAGCTGTCACGATTCAACTTGACGCCCTTGTACATCTGCTTCATTGCGCCGACGGTGATGCCAGCGGTGAAAGCCGCACCGACGGCTGAGGCGATCATCTGGTCCTTGGCGCCGGCCACGTTGCGCTCGCCCGCCATCCGCGTCAGTTCGTGCGCGGCAATATGGGCAATTGCCGAGGCGTTCTTCTCGCAGGCCATAGCCGTGCAATAGGCTTCGATCAGCAGCACAAAGATCGCGAAGGCCTTGTCTACCGCAAACGGAATGCCGTAGCGCTCTGGAGAGTCCTCCATCTGCGTGCCTTCCATCGCCGCCGGCAGCGCGAGTGCGGCCTCGCCTGCCAGGCGCTCGGCCAGTGTAGCGATGGCCGCCGCGGCCGGCAGCGTGCCGCCGTCCGCACTGGTGCGCTGCATGAGCTCGCCCGCGCCTGCAGCTAGCTTTTCAGCCATGGCTTCTGCAAAGCGCATGATGTTGCCCAGGGACGGGGCAGTGCCGTCTGCGTGCTTTTCGGTTGCCTTGTGGTACTGGTGATCGAGCTCCTGCGACAGCAGTTCGCCCACTGCTGCAGCGATCTCCGGATCGGTCAGCGGGGCCAGGGTGAGCTCGCCCTCCAGTTGTGAAATCGCACCCAGTTGCACGGCAGCAGCCAGTTGGCCGCGCGGCTCGCGCAGCCGCGGTACGGTTTCATTGCCGTGGTTGGCACGGGCTTCGGCAATCTGGGTGACTACCTTGCTGTCCAGGGCCGCAGGCACGGTGGCCGGGCGAGAATCCTTCAGGCCCACGGTGCTCAGCAGCGTGGGTGATAGGGTAATCGGGATGGATATAGCGGTGGTCATAGATATCTTCTCAGTCGATGGGTATGGGGATTACACCGCGCCGATGTTGGCGGCCATGAACTTGGCAGTGCTGCGACGGGAGTCCATGGCGCCGTCCATGCTCTGGATGATTGCGCTGATGGCTTCTTCCAGAGCGGTGATCATCTCGTTCAATGCTTCCAGGGTGAGATGGGTCTGGCCCATGTTGAACTTCACGTTCTCCTGGTCAGACAGCAGCTCGGCGGCGGTCACGTGCATATTCGCCACGACCACGCCGCCCACCGCGGTGCCGACCTGCGTCGCGCCGCCCACGGCGGTGGCGGTGCCGGCAATGGTGCCGCCATGCTTGGCCATGAATGCGCCTGCCTGCTTGCCGGCCACGCTGGCCGCCATCTTAGTGGTGATACGGGTGGCTTCCTTGGACACCTGGCCAAAGACCTGCTTGACGATGTTGGGAAGCAGCTTGGCCACAGCACCCTTGGCCAGCATGAAGCCTCCGACGACGACGGCAGCCACAACCAGTGCGGCAGTGATGAAGGCCAGCACTTGGGCGATGGCATCGCCATCGACCACGCCCATGCTCTCAAGCAGGGAGGCGAAGACCTTGGTCAGTTCCTGCACCAGCTTCACCACCAGCTGGATGACCGGCTGGAGCGCAGCGCCCAGTACGGAGAAGCCAGTGACCTCTTCAGTGACCATCAGGGTCAGGCCCACGCCGGCCAGCGCCATCGACAGGCCACCGGTGAAGGGTGCGGCAACGACTGACACCACGGTGACCACCCATCCGATGATCTTGCCGATGCAACCCAGCCACTTCGAGGTGGAGGCGGCCTTGGCCAGTTCTTCGGCACGCTCTTCGGCCAGGTGGGTCATTTCGGTTTCCTGCGCCTTCAAGGCCTGCACCGCCGCCTCGGCTGAGGCCTGCATGTTCACTTCACGGGCGTAGCCCAGCAGCTGCTGCAGCATGGCCATCAGCTCTGTGAGGCGGGCAGACATGGTGCGGTTGGGCTGCTCGGTCTGGCTGAGGGTGCCGCTGACCCTGCCCGCCTGCTGGTTCATTGCCTGCAACTGGCTGCCGATATCGGCCGCAGACTTGGCGGCGGCATCCGAGCGTGCAACAGCGGCATCGGCGGCTGTCTGCAGTGCACCGGCATGGCTGCTGGCGTTGGACAACTGCTGCTGCTTGCCGGCATATGCAGGGTCACTCGGCGACATGGCATCCAGCTCCTGCTGCAGTCGTGCCACCTCTTCCTTGGCTGCTTTGGCGGCGGTGACGGCCTCACCGGCTTCGCCGGCCGCGCCACTAGCGGCTGCCAGAGCTTCACCGTAGGCATCCTGTGCGGCCTGGTAATCGGCACTGAACTGCTCGGCTGACTGCTGCTTGCCGGCCAGCTTCTGCAGCAGGGCCATCGCGCGGCTGTACAGGCTGTCCAGCGACTGGCGCACCATCACCTGCTGCAGGCTGGCGGCAACCCAGGTCAGGAAGCCATCGCCGGACAAGTTGGCTGCGCGTTCGTCAGCCTCCTTCAGCAGCGCTGCATCCGGGTCGCGCAGCTGCGGGGCGCCGTTGGCCGAGACGCTGCGATGCGGTCCTTGGTTGCGGTGGCTGGCGTCCTGGCGGGCGATCTCGGCCAGGATCGATTCGGTGGCCGGCGCAATGGACTCGCTGCCGAGGCTGCCGGCCACGTTGCGGGCCGCTTCGTGACTCTTGTCGAGGAAATCGGTCAGTCGCAGACCGTTGGGAGCATGGTGGATGGTTGTGGTCATCTCGATCATCTCTGTGTAAGGGGCCGGGCCGGCGGCTATCGCGTTCGGTGCCGGGCATTCGGTTCTGGATCAGTTTGACCGTAGGGGCCGCCGGCCTTCTTCCACGAAACGACGCAACGTCACTCCCGCCCGCGTCACTCGCGCTCGGTTGAATCAAAGGCATCCTTCGGCGCGCCTTCGGCAATGAACTGGAGGTACGTGCGCGCGCGTTCGGCCATGTCGGCATCGCGGCAGCGGCTCAGCACATCCTCGAAGCAGCCGCGCGCCATGCCGCGCCGACCCAGGGCCAGATGGCACTGGCCCGCATGGAACAGCGGTCGTTCGTCATGGCGCACCAGCGCATACGCGACCGCGTAGAGATCGATGGCCTTCTGGTACTGCTTCTTCAGCTGATATACCGATGCCAGTCCGAACACATAATCACTATTGTGGAAATCGAACATGTACAGGAAGCGGAAGAATTTTTCGGCCTCATCCAGCTGCCCATTTACATAGAATTGGTGTGCGTACGCGTAAACCCCTTCCATGGTCGTGTCGTCTACACCCTTGAGCTCGCGCAGGGTCACGCCGCTGCGCAAGCTCTGCAGCAGCGCGTCGATCATTGAGGATTCGGATACGCCAGTGGTATCGCTGTCGTTGCTGTTCATCGAGAAAGTGCCTGATGGAAGTTGAAGAGAAGGAAGGTGGAGGTGGCCGGACTACTCAGCATCACCGGCCGCTGCCTGCTCGACATCACGCAGCCAGCACAGGATGCGCATGACCGACTCGATGTTCTCGCTGCTGACGAACTGATAGCGCTTGCAGGAATGGAACACGGCGCGGGCGGTACGGACGTCGCGCACTACCGGTACACCGATCTTCTCGGCGTAGGCGATGATCGCGCGGGCCTTGGTGCCCTGCTCTCGAAGTGAGACGAAAGGCATCGGAAAGTCGAAGTCGTGCAGGTAGATGCCCACGGCAATGTGGGTGGGGTTTGCCAGCACCATGCTGGCGCCGGCGACATCGGCCTGCATCTGCGCCGAGAGCTCTTCCCCGATCTCACGGCGGCGCTTCTTGACCTCCGGGTTGCCCTGGGTCTCTTTGAACTCCTGCTTGACCTCATGCTTTTCCATGCGCAGGTCTTTTCTATACAGCCAGAAATCAGCCGCCGCGGCGCTCGCGGCGACTGGTAGCAGCGCAAGCAGGAAGCCGGCCCCAGTCTGGAAGCCGACTGACAGCCAGAATCTATAGGCAGACCCCGGGTCCGCTCCCAGCGCCTGGTAGACACTGAAGGGCACGGTCTTGACCATCCACACCAGGAAGATGGCGGTGGAAACCACGTAAAGAATCGCCTTGACGAACTCTTTGACCGTCTTCATCGAAAACAGGTTCTTGAATCCACTGATAGGGTTGAGGCGGGTCAGATCGAGTTTGATCGCTTCGGCATTCAGAATGCCTTTGCTGAGCACCAGCGAGAGCAGCGCCACGGCGACGATGCAGGCCACGGCCACCGGCATGACTGCCATCGCGAACACCTGCAGCGACCGCTTGAGCGCCACACCGGTGCCCATCTGAAAGCCACCCTGCACCATTTCACGATACAGGTCCATGACACCTGCCAAGGAGGTCAGGCCATACAGTGCCAAGCCACCGACAGCCAGTACGACAAGCGCCATTAGATCCCGGCTTTGGAAGATCTTGCCCTTCTGGGCTTCCTTCTTGAGCTTGTGTGGTGTTGCCTTCTCCGACTTCATGGGGTGGCCCCGGGTACAAGCCACATCTGCGGATCCATGCTATGCCAGATACGCGGCACATCCTGAGCCAGGGTGCCGAAGATGTAGACCAGCATCGCTGCAAAAGCGACGATCGATTTCACCGACAGGGTCAAGGAGAATGCGTTAAGTTGCTGCGCGAAGCGCGACAGGATGCCCAGCAGCACTTCCACTAGGAACAGCAGGATCAGCACCGGGCCGGCAATGCGCACCAGGTTACCCAGCAGCTGGCGCACGTAGTCGCCAGCGGCGTCAGGATTGATCGTGAACGCCGAGCCGAACGGCACCAGCGCGTAGCTGCCCTGCAAGACTTCCACCACGGCCTGCATGCCGCCGCCTAGCAGGAATACGCAGGCGGCCGCCATCTGCAGCAGGTTGGAGGTTTCCGTTGCCTCCACGCCCGTCAGTGGGTCCAACATCGCGCTGACGCTGCCGCCACGCTGCGAGTCGATCATCGCGCCGACGGCGTGGAATACGTGGTACGGGGCCGCTATGACCAGGCCGAGCACGGTGCCCACAATGGCTTCACTGCCCAGGGCGACCAGCAGGGCCAGCCCTTCCGCGCTGTGGCCTGCTTGTTCGCCGGTCATGATCTGCGGGAAGAGGCCGACAAAGACGACCCCGGCCACCAGGGTGCGCAGGGTCTTGGCAGGCATTGCGCCGCTGCCCAAGTAAGGCAGCCACGCAAAGCAGGCCAGGATGCGCGCCAGGCCCAATGCGACCGAATGCAGATGATCCTGCGCCAGCAGGATGAGTTGAGCGTCCAGGGATTGCACGAATCCTCTCCCCTGCTGCCTAGACCGCAAATGCCAGGGCGAAGGCCTCGCGCCCGAATGCCACAAGCGTGTCGCCGAACCATCCGGCCAGCACGAGCAGGCAGACGCACACGCAGAGCAGCTTGGCGCCGTAGGGCAACGTCTGTTCCTGCAGCTGGGTGACGGTCTGGAACAAGCCAATGGCCAGGCCGACCACGGTTGCCACCAGGACAGGGGCCGCCGAGAGAAGAAGTATCAGGTAAAGCGAGCGATGGCCCGCAGCAATGAGTTCATCCATGGAAGGTTCCTCAGGGCATCACGTCGATGTACTGCTGGACCAGCCCGGTCGACAACATCGCCCAGCCATCGAGCATGACAAACAGCACCAGCTTGATCGGCGCCGACACAGTGACGGGGCTCATCATCATCATACCCAGCGACAGCAGGATGCTGGACACGACCAGATCGACAATCACGAACGGAAGGTAGAGATAGAAGCCCATCAGGAAGGCGTCCTTCAGCTCACTGAGGGCGTAGGCGGGCAGCAGTTCCAGCAGGCTGCGCTCTATTGGGTCGATGATTTCCACGGGCACTTCACCCGGGGTCTGCGCGTGGTGGAAGAAGCGCAGCAGTTCGGGGTCTGCGTGACGCACCAGATAGGCCTTGTAACCGGACAATGAGCTGTCCAGGAATTGCACCAGCTCGACCACCCCGCTCGGCGGCTGCGCCAGTGCAGCGTAGGCGTCGTAGAGCTCCACCACGATGGGCTGCATCACGAAGAACGCCAGGATTAATGAGATTCCGTTGATGACCATGTTGGAGGGCACCTGCTGCAGGCCTAGGGCATTGCGCACCAGGGTGAAGACCACGGTGAACTTGATGTAGCACGTGCCCACGGCCACTAAGAACGGCAGCAGTGCTGCGGTTGCAAGCAGGGCGATCAGGGAGACGTCATTGCCTGCCATGTTCACGAGCTTGAGGCCATGCTTCGCAGATGAACACCAAGCTGGTCGCCGATCTGCACCAGTTCGCCCACCGCCAGCAAACGGCCCGCGTCGCGGACACGAACGTTGAGGTGCGCCGATGCCGGCAGCTCCAGCACGCTGCCCTTGCACAGGCCCTGCAGACCGTTGAGGGTGATCGGCACATGCGCAAGCACGACATCCAGAGTGATGGACAGCGAACCCAGGGTTGCGCCGTTGTCCTGCGGGGCGGCCTCTTCACGAGCGCCATCAATGAGCAGATTCGAGTCGATTTCCACGTGGCTTTCCTTGAATTTGAAGGTATGAATGAGATTTCCGCCCAGCCAGACGGTTCCGCATGCGGGAAGCGGGCCCAGGCGCAATACGTCGTTGCAATCCAGCGCTGCAATCGCAGCGGGCGCCAGGTGTAGCTGGGCGAGCCGCAGCTCCACTGAAATTTCTACGGTCCTACCTGGGCTGGCGGTTGTGCACATCGCTGCACCGTCGCCTTGAATGGATTCGATCCACGCCGGGCCCATGGCGCCCTGTACTACCGGCAGAACGTGCCCTGCGTCGGGCGTTGTCACGCCGATGCAGGTGATCTGGCCCGCCCTGCCAAGATCAGGCGGCAGCAGCGGAAGCGCTGTCGACGTTGCAACCAAGGTCTGCAGGGCGTGCAGCGGCAGGAGGTTCCAGGCAGAGCCTTCCAGCGCCGGAAGGCAGGTACTTGCCCAGCGGTTCGCTTCCACCAGGACCTGCGCGGTGCCACCGGCGCAGGGCAGCTGCAGGCGCAGATGAGCCACCTGCGCCAGGGGCTGCTCGTCGTGCTCAGCGCCGTGGCGTGCGATCCATTGCAGGACACTGCCCTGTCGATGCTGTTCCGGGTCGAGCGTGCGCAGCATTGTGATCTCGTGATTCATTGCCCATCCTCATCATCGGGCTGGTGATCGCGACGGGCCGACTGGCGCTCATCCGTGGAATCACTGACGCTGACCCAGTCAGCGCTCTGCGCCGCAGTAAGCAGTACCTCAGCGGCTCGCTCCGTTGACGGGGTCAGAACGACCTGGCCGCTGGCCAGGTGCAGGCTGACCTGCGTGCTGTGCTGCGAGCCCAGCGCACGGAGAGGGACGTCGAACACGGTGGACGTGCCTCGCGCATCAGATATCGCTGCCGGCGTGGCCACCGGCGCCATGTGCTTCGAGGTGGCGGCCTGCGGTTCCGGAGGCGCTTTGCCTGCGGACATCGTCGGCTGACGCAGCTCCACCATGCCCTTCTGCTCACCCGCCCGCTGCGCAGCGGGCTCGGGCTCCGCCTCAGCGGCATCCGGGCCGGACTGCAGGGTCTGCGGGCGATCCGATTCTGGTTCCTCCTGCACGGTGGGCGTGACCTGGCCATCCTGGTGTGCCCTAGCCGCTTCAGCGACTGCCACGGCGACGGCCTTGACCTGCGGTTCGCGTTCGCTGGCCGTCATATCCTGCGGCTGCGACGGGCGCGCAGCAGGTGCCGTCAGCTTCGTTCGCGGTGCGGCATCGTTGGACACCGCACTGACCTCCGTCACCACGGCACGCGCAGGCTGCGGCGCGGAGCCAGGCGCCTGGCGGGACGTATCCTGCGGACGCTGCGGCGACGCGTGAGCAATGCCTGCCTCGCCGAGCCGGCGCTTGTGGCGCTCGATCTGGCGCGCCGCTTCCTGGCGTACGTCCTGGACCTGCTCCTTGTTCTGGCCGGCGGCGTGCTCGCGGCGGGCACCCAGTTCAGGCACGTTGCGGGCGCTGTTTACAGCGTTGACCATGTTGAAATCTCCTCAAGTTCGTCTTCAATGGATTGCTCTGCCCGGCGGCGCATGCGCGCTGCCAGGCGTTCACTCACCATCGCCATGCGCTCGGCGGCGCGCCGGTGCTGCTCACTGCGCTGGCTGGCACCCTCCGCCAGCCGGCCATGGTCAGCAGCCTTGCTCTCGGCTGCCGCAGCGCGCATCCCCAGATCCAGCAGGCTGGCGCGCGCCACGCCCAGCAGGCGCAGCCGCTGATGGAAACCCTGCAGATCGCACGCAATGCCATGCACTTCGGGTAAGCCGTTGCGCAGGGACTGGTGTTCATCAAGCAGGCCGGCGCGCTCAGCGTCGGCCTGCGCTTGGAGGGAGCGCTCGCGCATGGCCTCCAGGCGGGCGAGTTCCTTGCGGCCATCGCGAAGCCTTTGCAGGGCCGTGGCGCGCCCGCGCTCAATCGATCCGGATCGCATGCAGGGCCTCCCAAGTCTTCCGCAGTGGGCTGGAGGTACCCATCCGCTGAGCGATAAACTCCATCAGCGCAGGCTCTGCTGCAATGGCCCTGTCCCATTCCGGATTGCTGCCAGCCCGGTACTCGCCCAGGTCACGCAGCAGCCTAGATTCGTCCAGGGCCTGCAAGGCGCGACGGGCTAGCGCGGCACGCGCCATCTGCGCTTCGTCGAGCAGTTCAGGCGCACAGCGGCTCAGGCTGGACAGCGCATCAATGGCTGGCAGTACGCCGCGCTGTGCCAGACGCCGGGACAGCATGACGTGGCCATCAAGCAGCGACTTGACTTCCTCGGCGATTGGGTCCGGGTCTTCTTCGTCTTCAAGCAGCACGGTGAAATAGGCTGAAATACAGCCCCTGCGGCTACGACCTGCGCGCTCGAACAACTTGGGCAATGCCTCGAACACCGATGCCGGGTAGCCGCGCCGGGCCGCTGCTTCGCCGCGACCCAGGGCCAACTCCCGCAGTGCGCGTGCATAGCGGGTCACCGAATCCATCACCAGTAGAACAGACGCGCCCGTGGCACTGAAGTGTTCACTGACCGCCATTGCCACCTGCGCGGCATACTGCCGGGCCGACGCGGACATGTCCGAGGTGGCCTGCACGATGACGACGCGGCCTGCATCCGGGCCAGCAGCGATACGCTGCACGAAGTCGGACACCTCGCGCGTACGCTCACCGATCAGGGCGACGACCTTCACATCAGCCTGGGCACCGTCCATCAACATCGAACACAATGTGGTCTTGCCGGTACCGGCCGGTGCGAAGACCCCCAGGCGTTGCCCCTCGCCACACGGCACGAAGGCATCCAGTGCACGCACGCCGCTGGGAAGCAGCCGCTCGACCGGCAGGCGATCCAGGAATCCGCCCGGAACGCCCTGCACGGGGCGACTGCCCGCGGTGCAGGCCATCGCCGCTTCGGCGAAGCGCGCGACTGGGCGACCGGCCCAGTCCAGCACACAGCCGAGCACATCTGCGGGCACCACCACCTGCAGCGGCTCGCCAGTACGCACCACCACACAGCGCGGTGTAAGCGGCTGCTCGGCGACGATATCCAAATGGCAGATGCCATCGCTCACGGAACTAACCGTGCCCAGAGCGATCGTGTCACCATCCAGTGCAGAGCGCACGACGCACGCTTCGCCCAGCGCCGCGCCAGCCAGGCGGGCGCGTATGCTGTTGCCTTGGATGGCCAATGGACGCGCGGCAACGGTCCACAAGCTCTGCCCGACTCTCATCTCAGCGATTCCAGCAGCTGCTGCATGCGAGAGTGGAAGTCCACCAAGGCATTTCCCAGTACTTCCGAATCCCCAAGGCAGCGCGGATCAAACAGACCGCCGATCTGCAATCCCTGGTCGCAGGAGCGCGCGCCGAGTGCACCGCTGGCCATGTAGGACGCTGGCGTGAGCAGCTGCTCAAGGAAGGATGCCGCGCGAGCGCCTAGATCACGCACTTCCATTTCGCGCACCAGGCCCCAGAGCCACACTTTGTCGCCCACGTCCGGAACGATGAACAGCTCACCGATGTCGGTGAAATTCAGCACGATGTCCGAACGGTCATCGAAGTCGAGGGTTTCACGGTCGCAGCCAAGGCGGATCAGGGCGTCGTGCAGGGTTTTACTCAGATTGATCATAGGGTCTTGAGAACCTCAAGGGTGACGGTTTCGGATACCTCGCCGTAGGACATCACCAGCAGCTGCGGGTGACGGCCTTCCAGGAAGCGCTTTGCGTAGCGACGGATGTCAGGGGGCACGAGAAGCACAACTTCAGGACGGGCTTCAATCAGCGGCTGAATGCCGCCAGACAGGGTGTCCAGCAGGGACACCGATTGCGCTGGATCCAGGTTGAGGAACGCGCCATCCTGGCCCTGGCGAATGCCCGAGCGAATGCAATCCTCGTGCTGCGGCGAGAGCACCATCGCGAACAGCCGGCCATTCACCGACGCCTTGTCGGAGATGTAACGGGCCAGCGCAGTGCGCACGTGCTCGACCAAGGTGATCACATCCTTCTCGCGCTGGCCCCATTGCGCCAATGCCTCCAAAATGCCGCGCATGTTGCGGATGGACACCTGCTCGCGCAGAAGGCGCTGCAGCACCTCGGCAATACGCTGCACGGGAACGTGGCGATAGACCTCTTTGAGGAGCTCTGGCGATGCCTTCTCGACCTCGTCCAGAAGCTGTTTGGTTTCCTGGATGCCGAATAGCTCGGTGATGTTGCGCGTGACCGCGTACAGCAGCAGCCGCTCAAGCTCATCGCGCGCGGTGCGTGAATGGCAGCCCAGGCGCCGCGCGCTGTCAGCCTGCGCATCCGGGATCCACAGCGAGATGCCAGTGGAATGCTCAATGACCTGCGGCTCGACGCCCAGTGCAATCAGCTCGTCCGAGTCACCTAGCAGCCGACTATGGTCAGCGCGCAAGGCGCCTTCGACGGCCAGCACTTCGTTCACGTAGACACGCGCGATGTCAGCGTCGTGGCCGGCCGGCTCAGCGCCGATCTTGCCAAGTTGCAGACCGGTTCGTAGGAAGAGCGCGTCCAGCAGGTGCGCCTCATGGCCTTGGATCTTCCACTGCTGCAGGAGGTCTGCGGGCAGAGTCAGCAGCAGCGGCAGAGTTTCGGTGGCCACGCGCCCCCCCTTTCGGGCCGCCGCGTTGCCGCCCTCGGCCGCAGCGGCATCCGCAGCGGCTGCTGCATCGGAGGCGGTGGCGAATGCGGGCTGGTGATAGGCGAGGTAGCCCAGTCCTGCGGCGATCACTGCGAACACTAGCAGCGGGAAGCCCGGGAGCAGGCCCATGATTCCGACCAGCACGGCAGCAATGGTCAGCACCAGGCGGTTGCCCAGCAGCTCGCCCAGGATGCTGGAACCCAAGTTTCGGGACTCGCCGCTGACCCGGGTGACCACGAAGCCCGCACTGATACAGATCAGCAGGGCCGGAATCTGCGCGACCAGGCCGTCACCGACGGTCAGCAGAGCGAACACGGACAGGGCTTCGCCGAAGCCCATTCCGTGCTGCCACATGCCTACGGCAACGCCACCAAACAGGTTAACGAAGGTGATGATGATGCCGGCGATGGCGTCCCCCTTCACGAACTTCATTGCGCCGTCATAGGAGCCGTACAGCTGGCTCTCGCGCTCGACATCGCGGCGGCGCTGCTGCGCCTGCTCGGACGTGATCGAGCCCGCTCGCAGGTCCGCATCGATGCTCATCTGCTTGCCGGGCATGCCATCGAGCGAGAAGCGTGCGACCACCTCACCCACGCGCTCGGAACCCTTGGTGATGACGATGAACTGCACGATCGTGACGATCGCGAAGATCACGAAGCCGACCACGAGATTGTCGGCCACGACGAAATTACCGAACGCGGAAATAATCTCGCCAGCATCGGCGTCGACCAGGATCAGGCGGCTGGTGCTGACCGACAGGGCGAGCCTGAGGATAGTGGTGAAAAGCAGCACCGAGGGGAACGTCGAGAAGCCGATGATGCGCTCGACATAGAACGAGCTGAGGAAGATGACCACCGCAATGGCGATGTTCAGTCCAATCAGTGCATCCACCAGCAATGTGGGCAAAGGAATGATCAGCATGGCGATGATGGTCGCCATCAGCGCGACTAGCGCGAGCTCGGGCCGCGCCAGGCCGGCCAGCGCCGGGGGCAGCAGCGGTGTACGTGCAGCAGTCATGAATCAGGTTTCCAGCAGATAGGTGGTTGGCCGAATCCCTTCCAACAGGGCGCGCGTGCGCGCATCCAGGCAGTCCAGCAACGCTGCGCGGCATGCCGGATACAGGACTTCAGGGCTGTTTATGGATTTGATGAAACGGCGTACGGCCAGGCACAGCTGCAGAACGCCAGTCGTATCGTGGTACTGCTGGGCGTTTTCCAGCAGCGCCTCGCACCACGCCCGCGCATCGTCTTCGTCGCAGAACGAATGCAACATCGGGCGCAGGGCCGCGGCCACGGCATCATGGCCGAGCAGCTCCAGCAGCAACGGATCACCGCAGAAGCGGCGTTCCAAGGTCCGCAGGCAGGACAGCAAGCGCGCACTGCGCAACATCCGGCCAAAGATTGGCGCACTGCAGCTGGGGTCGGCGCAGCACATGTCGGCGACCAGGGCCTCGGTCAGGAAGTCAACAACAGCTTGGCGCTCGTCATCGCCGAAGACCTCCAGCCAGGCGACATAGAGCTGCAATGCATCGTTCGACCCCAGCAGCGAGCGGTAGGAGGCGCGCAGCGCGGCCGGCGTGAGCGTGCGCCGGCCGCGATGGCGGGCCGCCGCTGTGCGCGCGGTGTTGGCTGCATTGGCGCCTGCTTTGGCGGAGGGGCCGCCCTGCTGTGCAAGCTGCCGCAGGACGTCGTCTAGCAGTTCACGGTGCGCCTCCAGCTCGTCATCGGCCAACAGGCTACGTAGCGCGGCATAGGCATCACTGATATCGCTGAACAGGCGCAGCAGCGCCTGCTGCAGGCCCGCCGCGTCCAGCGTGTGTGCCAGTAGCATGTTCTTCAGCTCGGTGACGCGCCCATGAGCGCCGTCCTCCAGCAGGCGCCCTGCCCACTCTTCGGCGGCGCCACGCTGGCTGCCATCATTGCGCCCTGCCCTGCGCTGACCAAACGAGGCCGCCAGCGCAGTGGCATCGTCGGCCAGCTCATGGGCGTGCGCCAGTGCGCTCTTGTGGCCACGCGCCGGAGCTGCGGCAGGTGGAGAGTCGCGCTCGGTCTCGGCAGAGTTCACCGACGCTTGCCGCACAGGCCTGACGGCCAGCGGCATGATCGGCATGGACCCAACCGGGCCGATCACGGCTGCATCCCGCCACTGCGCAGCGCTTCGGCGGCCTGCTCAATACGGGCGTCCAGATCCATGCCCATCTGCTGCCGCAGGCGGTCGCCAGTGGCGGCATCGCGGTCACCGAGCACGCGCGGCTGCACTAGGTACAGTCGTGCAATGCTGTCGTCGCGCTTCTCCCGGCCGCGGAACAGGCCGCCGACATAGGGAATCCGCTTCAGGCCAGGAACGCCGTGGCGATAGAATTCGCTGGACGAGCGCGAATAGCCGCCCACCAGGAGGCTCAGGCCGTGCGGGACGCGAGCAACGGTATCGATGCGGGTGCGCGAAACGGTGGGCAGTCCATCCACATAGTTGTCAGAGCCGGAAGCGCTGCCGTCTTCAATCTGCAGCTGCATTTCAACCTGCTCATCGCGCGAGATACGGGGAAGTACATTGATCGCAGTACCGTAGGTCACCTGCTCCAGCGCCGACGACCGCTCACCTACCAGCGATGCGTAGAAGCTCTGGCTGCTGTCAAAGCGCGCTTCGGTGTTTTCCTGGGTCAGCAGCGCCGGACGCGACGTTATCCAAGCATCGCCATTTTCTGCAAGCGCATTGATCGACGCCAGGAAGCGCTGGCCATCCAGCGTGGACACGCTCCCCTCGTTGAAGCTGACACCCAGCCGGCCGGCAATGCCCACCTGGCCGGACCAGCGCACACCTAGCTGTTCGAGCTGGGTCTTCTTGATATCAATGATCCACACCGCCAGCTCCACCTGGGCGCGCGGCTGGTCGATCTCATTGACCAGCGCCTTGATCTGGCGGATCTGCTCGCGCGTGCCACGGATCAGCAAGCTGTTGGTTTCCACGTAAGCTACGACCAGCGCTGGCCCCGGACCCGGCAATCCATCGGCCGACGGAATGCCTGCCTTCGGCGATGCCGCGACATCTGGCGCAGCTGCGGCCAGCGCACCGTCAGTAGCACCATCGTCCGGGCCGCCCGCCGCCGCTCCGAGGCTGCTGACCACATGAATGCCTTGAGCGCCTATGGTACCGAACACCGCGCGCAGAGCATCCGCCACACCTGGCAGTTCAATCTCACGGTCACGCTGCACGTAACGCCTGCCATTGACGAAGCTGTTCTGCAGCTTGATCACTTCGACATGCGTCGCCTGCTGATCACTGCCTTCGTACAGTGCATCCAGGTATCGCGCAGCCTTCATCACGATATCCACGTAGACCGGCGGACCAGACACGTAGAACGTGCCCTCGGTACCGCCACGAACGGCATAGCGCTTGTCCGCCAGCCGGGTCTTTTCCAGGAAATCGAACAATGACGTCACATTGGCGTAGCGCAGGTGACCCACGGCACTGGTGGCTTCTGCCGCCTCGTAGATATAGAGGAAGCGCCCATCGCTGTACCACACCAGCCCGATCTGGTCGGACACCTGATCCAGCACCCGGCGCGGATTGGCCAGGTCAAAGGATCCGGACACACGACGGCGCTTGGCCTTCGCACTGACGATAGCGGACTGTCGCATGCCATTGGCCAGCGAAGCAGCCAGCTGCTCGACGCTTTCGTTGCGCGAAACAAAGCCCTCGGCGTGCGGCAGATCCTGCGGATTTTGGATGGTCGTGCCCTGCAGGGGCACGTCCTGCGCCTGCAGCGAGGCGGCAGGTGTTGTCAGCACGAGCGCAAGCAGAGCGCCGCGTACCGGGTTCTTGAACTTGTTCATTGATGTACGGCCTTGTAGATATGGCGGGGCGACAGCCCAACGAGTGCTTTGATTTCGTCACTAAAGTGGGACTGCGACGCGTAACCGGCTTCCAGCGCAAGCTCGGACAGCACAGTGCCGCTGCCTTGATAGCGAAGCAGCGCACGCGAGGCACGCAGCTCACGGAGCTGGTCCTTGGCCGAGCGACCGAAGACCTCGCCGCAGCGCACCCGGAAGTGCGTCGCAGACAAGCCGTAGGCAGCAGCGAGGTCACCGACCCGGCTAGAAGCTGCCTCACCCAGAACGAAGCGCGCGATCTGATAGTGTTCGCCAGCGGCGACACGCAGGCGGAGACGCTCGTGCATCTCGGGATCGCGGCGAAGCAGATCGAACAGGAACGCAGAAAGGACTGGAACCTGTTCGAGGGACTTGCCGCTGGCCATCACCAGGGGATGGCGTGGCGAGGCGGCCACCGGATCCGATCCTGCCACCGCATCGTGGAACGCCATCCAGCGACTGAGCGTGGACACCGGAACCGACGCCGCCGCAACAGCACCGTCCAGGTGCAATGGCACGGCACCGGCACAGACCAGCGCACGTTGCTCTGCCTGCACGGTCACATGCCATACTTCGCCCCCGGCACGCAGCGCGATGGACTGCGGGCAAGGCGACGAGGCAAGCACCACGGCACGCCCGCGTTCGATGCGAATGGCGTGAGTAGCCAGCATCGGGATCGCAGTGGCGACGTTATGGCGGTGGCGGGCGATTTCCATGGCGGAAAGAATGGCCGCGACGACTTTGGCGCGACCTCGAACTCGTTCGATAGTTGTTCGAAGCCCGCCCTCGCGGCCGCCGGGAATCGAAGCAATTCGAGCCTTGCGGGACTGGACGAGCTGCATGATCCCTGCACGGGTCTTCCGGGCGCCGTCGCGCAATGGCCGTGCGGCAGTCACTGGTGGATTCGGCAAGGCCTTTTGCAGCCCCCCCATCCCCCTTCCAGCCACTGCAGACCACACCGATGAACACCAGCCACGATGCCCCACCCAGCGCCGAGACGATGCTCGCTCGTAGCGTCGGCAACATCTCGGATCGCAAGAAGGTGATGATCCTCGATGATCACCCAGTGGTGCGCAGCGGCCTGGTGCGCCTGCTCAGCTCGGATGCACTGCTCTTCGTCGCTGGCGAGTTCAGCCGCTCACAGCAGCTGTTGTTTGCCATGGCCCGCAACCCGCCCGATATCGCCCTGGTTGACTATCAGCTGGCGCCTGACGACTGCGATGGGCTCAATCTGCTCATCCGGCTGCGCAAGTATCACCAGACCACCAAAATCGTCGTGGTCTCTGCCATTGAGCTGCAGTCCAACATCACCGCAGCCCTGCGGGCAGGGGCCCATGCGTTCGTCGGCAAATCGCAGAACCCCGACACCCTGATGAAGACCGTGCGCTCGGTACTGCGCGGGGCCCAGTATCACATCCCGACCTCCGGCCGCTTGGATGAGGATCGCCGCGCACCCCAAGCGCAGCTGTCCGACCGTGAGCGGGAGGTGCTCCGCTGCTGCCTGGAAGGCATGCCCACCAAGGCGATTGCAGAAAAGTTCAAACGGCAGCAGAGCACCATCAGCACGCAGAAGAGCAGCGCTTACCGCAAACTAGGAATCCGGTCCGATCAGGAACTGTTCCGGTTCCAGGACAGGGTGCTGAACATGCTTGACGGAGAAGCGTAGGCCGGTTCTCAGCCATAGGCCGGGCGAGCTCGCCCGACCCGGACCGATGCCCGCCCTACCTCAGTGACTGGGAGCGAAACACATATCTTACGTACATCGAGGGTGTGCAGCCGCTGATCCGGCGGAACACCCTGCGAAAGGCACTCGAATCGCTGTAGCCGACGCGATGGGGCACATCACCAATTCGTACGCCGCGAAGGATCAGTCGCTGCGCATGGCTGATCCTGATGCGCTGGGCATACTCGATCGGCCCGGTTCCGGTCGCCCTGGAAAACCGGCGCTGGAGCGTCCTGGGATGCAGGTCCGCCACACGGCAAAGCCCTTCCAGATCGATCCCGACCGCCAGATTGGTGTGCAGCCATCGCTGCGCACGTAGGACGGCGGGATCACCGTGCGAGAAATCCGGTGCGAAGTGATGCAGGCCTGCAGCGACCATTGCGCGGTGGCAGAGATCGAGCTTTGCGGCGGTGATGTCCATGACCTCGGCACCGTACACCCGGTGAACGACTCTCAGGCCTATGTACAGCCAAGCACTTTCCCCGCGTGCGGTCAGAATATCGCCTGTGTCGTCGACCTGTGGAATGCAGGCTGCATGGGGTAAGGCGCTGGGCACCAGGGGTGTCACTCCGACGCATTCCAGCAGTCGTGCCGCACTGTTACTGGCCGCAATGGTCGAGCCCCCTTCATGGTGCGTGCGCAGCCATCGAGCGAGCAGGGACACGCCCCGGGCGTCCAGATGCGCGGCGCAGAAATCGTCCGGCAGTGCGATCACCGACAGCGGTGACGAACGCGCCCCTCCATTGCCGCTGCATGGCACAGGCTGGCCGTCGGCATCTATCATCCAGCGCGTGGCAATGAGTCGACGGGAACCCGCGCCACACCGCGATGCCGCTTCGGTCGCGGCCAGCAGCAGGCCGCGCCACGCGGCGACCGCTGACGCCTCGGCGCCCTGCCGTTCAATGACAGCGATTTCATAGGGCTCTTGCGGCAGTTCTTCCATTGCGCCTCCTTGTGGCATCACCTCTTCCCGCAGGCTTTCCCTGCGTGTTTCGTGCGTGGATTGTTCGATGCGGGGTGCAAAGAGGGGCTTCGAATTACATCGAATCTGGCGAGGCGTTTCCGTCGAAAGCCGGTCTGCAGCCGCTCGGTGTTCTGCCACAGGGCCTGCGCCGCATCCGCCGCTGAGCGTGCGCTTGCGACGGTGACACAGGATGTCCGGCACTTTCAGGATGCTCGGCTGGCACGACGCCTCCGCTGCCCGCGATGTCGCATCCAGCGCCCGATATTCGAATGACATCGAGACATCGATTGTCACTGCGGTTCGAATACTGGCCACGCCCTGGGTCGCTGCGACGAATGCCGGCGCCCGGGGCATGACATCCCCTTGAACGACTCACCTCTGGAGAATGCAATGAAGCGAAGCATTGCGGCCGCAACCGCACTCGTGGCGGTAGCTGTGGCCATGGCGCCCGCACAGGCCAATGACACTGGCACCCTGTCCATCACCGGCAACCTGGTTGCCCTGTCCTGCGAAGTCGATGGCGGCCAAGGAACCGGTGGCGACATCGCCATTGTACTGCCCAAGCTTTCATCCGATGGCCTGGATGCACCTGGCGCCACCGGTGGCTACAAGCCCTTCAGCCTTACCATCCGCGGCAATGCGCAGACCTGCGCGGATGGCACCGGCGTGTCGATCGAGTTCGATCAGCTCAACGTCGATCCCCAGACCGGCATGCTGCGCAACACCGGCTCGGCCGACAATGTGCAGATTGAATTGCTCAACGCGCGTAATGAGACCGTCAACCTCAAAGACGGCAGCGGCCTGGAGCTGGTCAAGGTCGATGCGCAGAGTGCACTGATCCAAATGGCGGCCCGCTACCACGCCGTGGGTGCGACCACGCCCGGCGATGTCAGCAGTGCTGCGTCCTACCGACTGACCTACGAGTAAGCGCCGTACGGCAAGCGTCGCCCCACTCCGTCGGGGAGGGCGCTTGCCCCTGGGCCATTCAATAAGGAATCCATGCCATGAACATTCCCCGCCTGATGCGACTGCCTCTGTCCGTGGCCGTCGTTCTGGCATCCAGCTTTCCTTCGCAGGCCGGTGTGCGCCTGGGAGGCACCCGTCTGGTCTACGCGACCGATCAGCAGGAGGCCACGCTGTCTGTGCAGAACACGGGCACGCTGCCGGTGCTTGTGCAGGCCTGGATCACCGAACTAGATCGCGATGTCAGCGTGGACCAGGCCGAGGTGCCATTCGTGATGTCGCCTCCGGTGTTCCGCCTGCAGCCAGGCAGCGCGCAGTCACTGCGCATCCGGCACCTTGCACCGGCAAAGATTACCGATAGGGAGCAGGCGTACTGGTTGAATGTCTACGAAATTCCAGGCAGGCCGGCCGGCGCGCCGGCAGAGAATCTGCTTGAGATGGCAACACGCACCCGCATCAAGCTGTTCATGCGCCCCCACGAGCTGAAAGAACCCGTGGCGGCAGCGCCGGAGAGGCTGACGTGGCATCTGGCGCGTGACACCGGCACCCGCCACGCACTGGTGGTGACCAACCCGACGCCCTACCACGTGAATTTCGGCGAAGTTGGCCTGGTGCTTGGCGAACGTCGCGTTCCACACAGCGGCGGCGACGGCAAAGGGGGCATGGTCGAGCCCTACGCCTCGCGTGCCTTCAGCGTCGACCTCGACGCAATGCCGTCCGCCCCCCAAGCGTACGCAAAGGTCATCAACGACCACGGCGGCATGCGCGTACTGCATTGGCCTGTCACGCCTTGACCCTTCCCTTCTATCGTCCTCCCCTGCAATGATTCCATCACACCTGTTGAAGCGCTCGACGCTGTCTGCTGCCTTGGCGCCGCTGTTTCGGTGGTCATGCGGCGCCTCGCTGATGACGGCGGTATCCAGTGCCACTGCATTGGCAGACCCTGCTGCAGACATCCAGTTCAACCGTCACTTCCTTGTCGGCGGAGCCGACCAGTCGCTTGATCTGAGCGAATTTGAAGCCGGGCGTGCGATTGCGCCGGGTGTCTACACCCTGGATGTGCATGTCAATGACACGTGGCTGGCACGCTCGCCCGTCCACCTCATCGATGCGGAACCGGGGCAGCTGGTGCCTTGCCTGGCCGCTGCGGACATTGCCCGCTGGGGCATCATCCTCGACCCTCCACCTGGGGAGCCGGGCAACGACACACCGGACAGCCCTGCCCCCTGTGTAGCTCTGTCTTCGCGCCTCCCCCATGCGCAGGCACGCCTGGATCCCTTGGCACTGGCATTGCACCTGGACATCCCGCAGCGGTTTCTGGCCAGGCGCAGCCGCGACTGGGTGGACCCGTCGCAGTGGGACCAGGGAGCGCCTGCAGCCGTGCTCGACTATAGTGCCAACGTCCACCGCAGCGACGGGCAGGGTGGTGCTTACCACGTCGCGTCGCTTGGCTACAGAATCGGACTGAACGCTGGCGCCTGGCGCCTGCGCCATAACGGATTCCTACGCTGGGAAGATGGCACGGCGGCGCGGCGCGAGAACGGTGAAACCTATTTCCAGCGCGACCTGCATCGGTTGCAGGCGACGCTGCGCGCTGGCCAGGGGTATACCTCGGGTGAGCTGTTCAGCAGCGTGGGTTTCACCGGCATCCGGCTGGCCTCCGATGACCGCATGCTGCCCCAATCGCAACGCGGCTATGCGCCACTGATCGAGGGCGTAACTGAAAGCGCGGCGCGCATCCAGATCTACCAGCAGGGCCGCCTGCTGCACGAAACGAACGTGGCCCCCGGCCCATTCCTGCTGGAGGACCTCTACGCAACCGCCTACAACGGCGACCTGGAGGTGGTGATCACGGAGGCCAATGGCCGCGAGCGCCGGTTCATCCAGCCCTTCTCGGCGGTGCCGCAACTACTTCGCCCTGGCCAACACCGCTTCGGTGCAACCGTGGGGCAGACCGAAGGCCGCGCGGGATTCCCCGCCACGCCCCTGCTGGAAGCCACCTGGCGACAGGGCATCACCAACACCACGACAGTGCATGCAGGACTACGCAGGGCGCAGCATTACCATGCCGCCGTGGCCGGCGTCGCACTCAACACGCGTGCCGGTGGACTGTCTGCGGACGTGACCACTTCGTCGGCGCGCCCCTCCAACGGAGAGCACTGGCGGGGGTACGCCTATCGCACCACGTACAGCCGTGACATCGCACTGACCGGAACGCATCTTTCCCTTGCCGCCTACCGCTACTCGACCACCGGCTACCTGGATCTGGGCGACCTGCTTGCGCTGCGATCCGCCAATGCCGGCCCGCTGCTCTGGCAACCCGGCCGCTCGCGCAGCCGTGTGGAACTGAACGCAAGCCAGGCGTTGCCGGGCTACGCAGGGCGGGTATGGTTCAACGGTGCCTGGACCTCCTACTGGGAAGATACTGCCGCGCTGGCGAGCTTCTCGGCGGGCTACAGTCACCGTTGGCGATCGGCCAGTTACTCCATCGCCGCACGCCGCAGTAGGGCCGTCGATACCCGTCGCCTGCACGCCCGCGACGAGACTAGCGTCAATCTGACGCTGTCCATACCACTTGGCCGCGCGGCGACATCTCCCTCGTTACTGGCGACGTCAACGGTCAGCGGTAGGGCGCAGCAGGTACGTATGGGGCTGTCAGCCAGCGCAAGCGATGCCCTGAACTATTTCGGTGGTATCGAACGATCAAGCGCGGGCTCAGCCGGTGCGGATGCCGGCCTGTTCTACCAGGGCGACCGCGCCGCCACCAATGCCAGTGCCATCTGGACGCCAGGGCACCTGCAGCTCAACGTCGGGGCCTCCGGCGGCGTGGTCGCCCATCAGGGCGGCCTGACCTTTGCGCATACCGTTGGCGACACCTTCGGCCTGGTGCACGCCACCGCTGCCCAGGGCGCAACCGTGGACCACGGCCGCATGCGGGTGGATCGGCGAGGCTATGCCGTGGTCCCCCACCTCACTCCGTATCGCACGGCGCGCATCGACATAGACCCCCGCGGAATTCCAGAAGACATCCAATTCACGTCCACCCGTGCCATTGCCGTTCCCACGGCCGGAGCGATGGTCCGCCTGATGTATGCAACCGAACAACGGGGCAACCAGCACGCTTTCATCGTCCGCGCGCCGCATGACCAGCCCATTCCGTTCGGCGCGAAGATCCTCGATGACCAGGGCGAGGCCCTTGGCATGGTCGGCCAAGGTGGGCAGGCATGGTTTGCTGCAGCCGCGCATGTGCCGCGCGTGCGCATCCAATGGCCAGCCGGAGCCGCGACCATCGAATGCGAGGTGGACCTGCGTGAGGCGGCCACTGTCCGCACCTGCAATCCTCTACTCCGCGAAACCGCTGAAACAACACGGCCGGTGCCAGCAACCTCTACGTCCTCTTTCCGCACCCGGGTCATGCCATGAAGCCTACTGCCATTCTTGCTGCGTGCACTGCTTTCGTAGCTGTTTCTTGCCTGCCGGCGTCTGCGCGCGAACAGTGCTTCTTCAAGGGCGGCGAATCGCGCGGACGCACCGACCTGTCCATCCAGCACCCCGACAAGATCGCCGTTGGCCAGACGCTGCACCGCGTAGGCCTGGTCCTCACGGAGCCGCTGCTGGCGGCCTGCATGCACAACGAAGGCCCGGCCGCCAAGGATATGCGCCTGAGCCTGGAACATGAGCAGCACGCCGGGCAGGTGCCGGTACGTGATGGTTACTTCACCCAGCACGGCCAGCTGATCGGGCAACGGGTGACCGTGGTCGTGCCCGGCAGGCCGCGCGAGCATGTCAACTGGGCGGTGCCACTGATGATGGAGCTGCCGGGTTTCCAGGCCGAGCCTGGCTGGCACGTGGGCGCGCAGCCAACCCGCTGGACAGAAGTACTGCCTGCTGGCACGAACTTTCTCTATGAAGTTGCCAAGGTGGAAGACCGCCCCGCACCGGGCAGCATGCAGAGCACCAGTGCGCTTTCCATGAGGATCTTTGCCCGCGGTGGCGTTGAACATGACATGGGCCCCTTGGGCACGGGAAATGTGTACCTGCATTTCAAGAGCAAGCCTACCTGTGCCGTCAGCACGCCGGATCTCTCCGTGGATCTGGGGTGGATCGATCCTGAGCAGTTCGAGAGCACCGGCCAGTCACGCGTGGTCACCCGTTCGATAGAGCTGGATTGCAGTGGCGGTGAAGGCGATATCGATTCTGAAGTGAACGTCTTCCTGCACCTTAGTGATGCTAACGACCCAGGAAGTACGCGCAATGTGCTGACCCCCACCCCGGAAGCGACCGCGAGCGGGGTTGCCATCCAGATCAGGCAGCCCAGTGGCGTGCCGATCACCATGGACCCGAGTGGGCTGAATAGGTGGTGGGTGAAAGATGCCGGCCAGGGACATCACGAGGTGCCACTCCAGTTCCTGGCCGTTCGCAGTGGCCCTGACCCGCTGGTACACGGCCGTGTGGGAGGTCGCGCGCGCTTTACCCTGACGTACTACTAGAAGCTATCGGTATTCAACAGGATTCGATACCTTCGACGCCGGCACTGGCACTGGCACTGGCAGACAATTGTGCTATCTCCGGCAACCAGAGAGCATTCCATGGGCGTCATTCAATCCAGCAGTTTCACCAACTATGCCAGAATCCGTGAGGTCATCGCGAAAAAGCTCGGCAACACGACCGTAACCTCCAAACGTGCCGCAAAGTAGACCATTTCATCAACAGCTTCTATGGAATTGGAAACAAGGCGGCGTCAATGAAGGCGTGTAAGCAGGATGCATTCCGGGGACTGAGCAGAGGTGAACAGGAGCTCAAAGCTGCATTGGGAGATTTAGGGCACATGCCATCCCGGCCAGGCGCGGGAAGCTCTGGCGGACAAGCTGAAAACGGCGCTGGATAGGGGGTTCGGTTCAAGGCTTCCTTCGAGCCCGATCGGCCGAAAGGCGCACGCTGCGAGGACCTTGCTGCAGCGTATACTGTGCTCATGCTCGATGGCCAGCCGAACGCAAGGGCGACGACGCGTTGACCTGCGCTACGCCAGAATAAGAAAGGGCGCCCTTCCGGGCGCCCTTTCTTATTCTGTCCAACCTCCGCATCCCGAGATCCCTTAAGCGTAAGGCTCAAGAGTGCGGTCAAAGAAGCCGTACCCCGCTCCTGGTCAACGGAAGCGGCCCTTGATAATTTGAGATGCTATGTAGACGCCTAGGCCAAGGCTGATTGATCTCGACAGATGATAGTGCCCGCCCAGAACGATACCAAACCCCAGGGCTCCAAGGTGGCGCAGACCGTCCGCGCCGTCGCTGCACCGGGCCAACCCCGGTGAATTTCGGATCCGTGATATGGACCACTGCTTCAAAGGATACGCAAGCCCCCATCAATACGACCGATCTACGCAATGTCGCTCAGCAGATTGGGGCCATGCACCGCTACCTGCACGCCCGGCATCGAGCGCCAGACGGTCGACCTGGCAGAGTTGCGCGAGAGACGTCCCCCCGTCCTGAGTAGCGGACGGGTTTAGAGCCCGGTGCCGACTTTAGCCCTCTTGCCAGCCAACTGCGCGGCGCACTGGGCGGGCGTCAGTCCGCGAAGTGCTCTTCTAGGCCGTTGTTCGTTGCAGTCACGCCGCCAGCCTTCGATACCGTTCCTGGCAAGTAGCAACGTCGCGAACCAACGATCGTTCAGGGACATTCATCGCGTAACGGTCCGTTGAAGGACTCAACGTAAGCGTAGCGTTTTGGTTCGGCTTGCCCGTCTCGATCAGGCGCAGGGCAATTCCTTTCTCGTGAGCCCACGCCGCCATCGCTTTGCCGCAAAACTCCTTGCCGTTGTCCGTCCTGATCACTTGCGGCAAACCACGCTGAAAGGCCAACCTGTCCAGCACCCTGGCAACGCCCTGCCCGGAAATGGCCCGTTTCACCTTGATGACCACGGCCTCGTCGGTGGCGTCGTCAACGATGGTCAGGCACTTAATTACTCGGTCTTCCACGGTGCGGTCGAACACACGATGCATCGACCGCACATGATTGGCGGCGGACGGGCGCAGCAAGGGCTGACGCTCACCGACAGGCACCTTCTTGCGCTTCGGCCGACGCACCTGCAGGCCCGCTTCCAGATACAGGCGCTCCACGCGCTTATAGTTCACGACAAGCCCCTTGTTTCGCAAGTTCAGATGGATCATGCACGCCGCAACGTCGATGCCGGTGTGCCAGTACGGCGATCTACTCGCGCAGTTCAATGTTGCGGTCTAGCTTGGGCTCCTAACGCAGCGCGCTGGCGTTCATGCGTGCAACCACCAACGCACGCCGTTCGCTCAGCCCTTTCTCGAGCATGCTCCGCACCAGAAACTGCGCGCCGGTGCGGTTACCACTTTTTTCACAGCGCATCCTTGTTGACGTCATTCTCGAACACCTGCTGGGCGAGCAACTATTTCAGGGGTGTGTTCTCGGCCTCCAGGTCCTTGAGCCGCTTGGCATCAGGCACGCTCATACCACCGAGCCTGCTGCGCCACAGGTAGTACGAGGCCTCACTGAAGTCATGTTGGCGGCATAGGTCCTTGATCGGCATACTCGCCTCGGTCTCGCGCAGAACGCCGATGATCTATTCTTCAGAAAAGCGCTTCTTCACGTCCTATCTCCTTGTCGTTGAGGATTGGACTCCAGACCGTCGCACTACTCAATCTCGGGCGATACCCGGAGGCGTTCTGCAGCAACAGGCCACCCCAGATGCCCACGCCCTTGCTAAGCATCCACCGATGCGCCACCGCTGATCTCGGCACGACTGCGCGGAATGTGGGCATCGACCTGTTCGTCATCCATACGCATCTCCGAAGCGGCACAGTTGTGCAGCCAGTGCGCGGCCATCTACGGCTGCACTTGTGCAGCACCGTTGCCCCAGCGGGTAAAGACCGCCAGGCACACACGCAGGCGGCCAAACAGGCCATCGGCACCGCTGCTGATCACCACGGTGCCGTTGGCTTCGAGGCGGCGCAGGCTGTCCCCTCGGCTGTAGCCGATCTGAACCTGCAGTTCCAGATAGATGCCGCCATTGCTGGCGCCAGCCCCGCGGAGCGCATAGCCCGTTTCCACCGCGCCCAGCCACACCTTGCTGTCATAGCGCTCGGTGCCAGAGCCACGCCTTCCACGCGAGTATGCAACTATGGACGCTGCAGGTGCTTCCGAGCGCGGCGCGCGAGCCGATACCATGCGTCGGCGCCAAGCGCTTTCGAATCGCGTCGACAACTCCATTAATTTTCACCAAGAGCGGAAACGCTACTCTTCGTGCAAGCCATGAGCTCTTCGGCGGACAATGGCTGCAACCCCAAAACGTCTACAGGTCTGCCATTCTGGAGGTACCCCATGGACACCCAAGGCGGGCGCAATTTTCTGCAATCCAGCCCGACGGGTAGCTTGGACGCAACTTTCCTATCGGGATATCCGGCTGGCATCCGGTTCAACGAGTCCCGCCAAGTCGTAAGTGTACAGGCCCCGCGGATCCTCGCGCGACGCAATCGATCACCCAATCCCGGCACCACACAGCTCAAAGTCTCGATGCACTCTCCAGCTAGGCACCATACCTGCGCTTTGAACGGCGCCTTTAGATGAGCCCGACTCACGTACGCCGGATGGGATCGCCTACGCCCTCGAACAACCCACGTAGCACCTCAACCGGTGCACCGGCACGTGCGGACTCTGCATCGAATCCTGATGCCACGCCTGCCGCAGCAGCGATGGTGTGGAACACTCGCGATGTACGGACCTGGTCTTTGTAATCCTGATACTGGTCTGCGGCAGCGGTTTCGCACTGCCAACGGACATTGTATGCGCGGCCCTTCCCGGACCCCGTCATGGTGCCGAATGATTTCTCGCCCCCAACCAGCAGCATCGGCATGTCCCGACGGTGCTCAGGCAACCCGTCGCTAAGCTCACTCGTTACCACCACCAACGTGTGATCCAGCAAGCTATCATCCGGAACATCTGGATCCGCATACTTGTCCAGCTCATCGAGCAATTCACGAACACGCCTGACATACCAGACTCTCGCGTCGCGCCACGGGGCATAGTTCTCCCTGCCGTCCTCTTTGTCCGGCAGAACGGCGTGGTGCGCGCTTTGATGGGCATTGCCGATCGACTTTCCGTCCTCATAGTAGAGGTTGGTTTCTTCAGATGATGCGCCCACCTGGAACGTCGCAACGCGTGTCATTCCGCACGCCAGTGCGCTCGCGATGACCATCGCCTGTCCACGTAGTACATTGGACCGGTAACGAAGATCGGACAACCATTGATCCTGCCATTCGGGCCGCCCTTCCTCAGGGTTGCATGATTCTGGTGGATCCTTTCCGCTCTCCAGCTGGTCCTTGACCTGCGCCGCTGCCTGAAGATGAGACTCCAGCTTTTGCATCTCAGGACCCGTCAGTCCGCCCTTGATCTCCTTCAGGTCCTCCATCGCCGGATCCAGCAAGCTCGCTCCGCCCACATCTCGTGTTCCGCGGGCGGACATGCCGGGATACACGCTTGCGAACAGCGCCATTGGATTCATCTCGATATCCGCCTGCAGCCCACGGCCTGCCCACGACACCAAGTAGGTCTTGTTATGGCGGATATCTCCTGCGTATAGTGCACCGGATCGACTCAGCCCCTGGAGCGCATCTCCCATGATCTGGTCGATAGACCTACCCGAATCCGCGTTGTCACGAAGTATGTGCGTATGTCCCGCGTGCCCATCGTTGGTGGTGTGGCCGCGTACTCCTCGCAGGTACAGGGACCGCCCCCGATACTTCTCGAGCTCCGAGCTCACGGTTCCTAGGACGAAATTCTCCGAATCCCATCCGCGCTCACCCAAAGTGTAGTCATTGAAAGGGGACTTACCGAACTCCCCATCCCATGGGTGCCAGAGTGGCAGCTGTCCCTGCTCCTGGATTTCCGACAGCGTAGCGGCGGGCGGCGGGCTGTAGCCCGCGTAACTCTGCGTCGTCGCCAAGCCATCTGCAACCACCACGAAAATGACTTTGTGCTTTACGCCTTCCCGCACGTCGCGCCCAGCCGTCGCCATCCGGACCAGATTGTCCCGACTGAGGAAATACCCCCCCCCCGCGATCGCAGCTGTTGCAGCCGCACTGGCAAGCAGAAAGCGGCGCCTCCCTTTAAAGATGCTATTGGCACTCATCGCGTGCTCTCCTGTTTCCGACGTTCTTTTCGCACCAGATAGGTATCGCTGCTGAGAGTCTCAGCAAACATGTCCTTAAAGCGACTGCCGCGGCTTGCCAGTTTCTCCGCCATGCGCTTTACCTCCGCATAGCTGTCGCCGTCCATGCGCGCACCCATGGTGAATCTGTAATAGCCCTGCGCCAGGCACTGCAGCGGGGTCACGTGAGCGCCCACATGCTGGGCAATGTCCCGCACGTCCTGCATGTGGTCGATCCAGGGCACGGCGCTGCCCTTGTCATCGATAAACGGCCCGTCAGTGCGAATGGCAACTTTCTGGTCACGATAGCCAACGTTCCATCCTCGCTCCTCAGTTCGATACTGCCCCGTTGGACCATAACTCTCCATTGCCGCACCGGTATCGTTGAAGTACTTATGGCATGTCCAGCACTTGCCCTCTGCAGCGGTCGGTCCATTGACCACATCCCAGTATTCTCGCTGGGAGATGGGTCTATCGGTCGGGAAGTTGTTCCCGCCTTCCCGCTCAGCGTTACCCTTGAACGACTGGCAGTACATGTTCTGCCGAATCCTGAAGCCTCGCATGATCACCGAGGTCTCCTCGCCAGAGTTCGCCACCGCAAACAAGCCGGTGTTCAGCGGGCCACCCCAACGCTTCGCTGCATCGCCCGTGAGTGGAGTTTTGACCAGATCCGTACCTGTGCCCCCACCGGACAAGCCATAGTGCGCGGCCAAATCCTTGTTCGTGAAGGTGAAGCCAGGGTTGAATATCCTGTAGATGGACGCCGATTTTTCATCATCAGCATCGTCCGCATTTTGATAGACATCCTTCACGGTGAGCGCTATTTCTTGACGCATGGCATTAATAAGCTCGTCCGATAGGCCTTCCTTGGGTGAGACCTTCTGAGACGCGGGCACCGCGATGTAGTAGGAGACAAATTTCGCCATCTGCTCAGCCGCTCTAGGATCTTTCATCATCTCGAGCGCCTTTGTCTTGACAGCCGCTTTGGTGCTTAGCCCGCCCGACTCACCAAGATCTATCAGGCTGGCATCAGGCGTTGTGCCCCAGATGCTGTAGGCCAAGAGGGTTGCACGCTCTGGCCCAGTTAACTCGAAGTCTCCATCGACTCCGGCTTTTGCACCCAGTTCAGACCGATAGATGAAGTGGGGAGACATCATCATCGAGACCGCTGTATTGCGCGCAGATTCCGCAGGAGCCGCGTCGAAAATTGCTGAATAGCGTTGTACCTCGCTCGGTGTGAGGCTGCGGCGGAACAGGAGTTTGCCCAGTGCCCCGACGTATCCTGCCGCGTCAGTCCCGAATTTAGATTTCAGCTCATCCTCATCGAGCTGTGACATGACGTTCATCGCGACGCCGTAGTACTTCCTTGCGCGGCTACTGGTGATGATCGAGTCCGCGGATTCGCTCTCGTAGAAGAACATGCCGTCAGCGTTAACCATATCCGCAGGCACATCGTCCAAGGAGACCGCTACGCCAAATATATCGCGAATGGTATAGACAAGGTCACTTGCTGACAGCATGTGCATCTGCCGCGGCCCGCGCTCGCTTCCAACGAGCTTGTCCTTCCATACATCGTTGAACAGGTAGCTTGCAATCTCATCCTGGCAAACCGTATCGCAATGCCCGGGGACATTCATTGACGAGATCTTTGCCTGCAGTCCACGCTGCGCTTGGACCGCATCCCATTTGAAAGGATCAACGGTTCCATTGCTCCAATCTCCGGTCGAGTGGCAACTGGCGCAAGGGCCCTCCGTCAGCATATGCTTGCCAAGGTTATCGACGGCGACGTACTCCATGGTCTTGGTGAACGATGCGTCCTCGTCCTCCACCTCTACGCTTTCCTTATCGAGCTTTGGATATGCTTTCTCCGTGTAAGGATAGAGGATGGTGTGCGTGCCGTAGTCCAGTGTGACACTACCCTTATCGCCCCATGGGATGCTCTTGGCCTGCTCGGTCCCATCGTCCGAGCGCACGACGACGTTCCACGCTGAAGACAAGGCGCCCTGTGGCTTTTCGGGGGCTGTAAGTTCCAGCGGAACCTCAAGATTTTCTGGGCGCTTCTTGTACTTTGCTACGAGCGTCGTCGGCGTACCCGCAACAAGGGCGATAGTATTTGTGCGTGATTCCGGCACCCAGCCGCCAGCGGCCGTCCGACCCAGCGTCACCTCATAGTCGCCCACCGGCAAGCCCTTGATCGACGCCTTTCCAGACCACGGAATGCTGAGCTCACGCGCTTTTCCAGCACTATCTACAAGCGTCGCCTGGATCAGCTCGGCAGAAACAGCAGACTCGGGAGGGGCCGGCATGGCTACAGTCAAAGCTGTGTCAGGCAGACCGACATCCGAATACGTAATTCGATAGATCACTCCCGAGACGTCGTCGGAGACCAGCATCGAGCCGTCCTTCATCTCATACAGGTCCGTTGGGCGGCCGATACAGCCTTCCGTGCCAAGACACATAGCATCGCTGCCGTCCTCCCTCAGGCGGAATCCGGTCACCAGCGGCATGACGCTGTTAACTTTGACGCCATTGACGCTCACTGTAGCCAGCGTCTGCGCGCGGCGGCCGGATATTCCGCTGCCGTGAAGAGCAACCAGTAACCGCTGGCCACCGTCTTCTGCGGGATGGCTCTTCCAGAATCGGGTTCCGATCGGGGCCGCGCCTGGCTGGAATATATGCACAGGCTTGACATAGGGCCTTGCGCTGATCTCGCCCGGCTTAATATCCCCCAATTGCGCACCACGGGGAATCGCCAATGTAGGTAGATTGGCCCGGGCATCGTACTCCTTTGGGGTGTAACCAGGCACCGTCGTACCGAAGACATAGGGTGCGCCGTAATGCTTCAATGCCGTGCCGTCGATAACGTTCAGCTCATCACCATTGACCACTGTGTCGACACTAGTACCCTGCCGATTGTTGTCCGTAAACCAGATCTTTCCGTCCTGCGGGTTCCAGTCGTAGCCACCAGCGTTTCTTACGCCGTGCGCGAGCAGAGTAAACGTCTTCTTTTCGACGTCGATCTTCATGATCGTGCCGTAACGATCATCCTTGGGTACGCGGCAGACATTGCAGGGAATTCCGACTGCGGTGTACAGCGACGGATCGTCCTTGTTGTAGGGGTTGAAGAACAACGGGTGCTTCTGGTGCTGCTCGCGCGCCGTATCACCGTCGCGCGCCTCTTTCAGCAGGGGGAACTTGACATCGTCTGCCGGGAACTTCAGCACTTCATCACGCTGGGCAACCAGGCCACCCTTATATACGGTGTCGATGTCCCTGATGCGATAGAGCGCACCAACGGTTGAATAGTAGAGAGTACCATCCCGATACGCCACGCCGTGCGGCTCTTCAAGCCCCGCATCGACCACATGAACCTTGCCCGGCACACCCGTTTCTGGGTCCAGCTCAATGGCGTAGATGATGCTGGCATGTCGCGCATTATCCACCCAGGTGCGGATGGCGCTGGTTCCCACGAAGAGCAGCGTTCCATCGTCATTGGTCACCATCTGCCTTGGCTGATCCAGACCTGCGATGAAAGTCTCCACCTTGTATCCCGGAAGCGTAACCAGTCTGGAGGGGTCCTGGAGCCGCCGATATTTCAATGTGATGGAAGGGGATGATCCCTTATCGTTGGGGAACTCAAACACGGCGGGTGCGTTCATGGCAGTCGCGCTGGGCGAGGGATCCATGATCAGCACGCAGGTACCTTTCGGTATATTGGAAAGCGTCACCTTTCCGCCCATCTCTCCAGACACAGGCTGTGGCGGGGATCCGGCGCACTCCAGGCGACCCGTGAGTGCAGCGGCTTTGCGTGTAGCTTCTGCGGAGGCGCGGCTGCTTACTCCTGCAGGCTCGACTACGCCTTGCGGGAAATTGATGACCAGACGATTGCTGTCTGCGCAGATGCCATGATCTTTCCAGGCCCCCGTCTCCCAGTGGGCAGTTCCAGTCCCATCACCGCCAGGCTCATAGGCTTCTTGGTTGCACCAGCCTTTTTGCAGGCACTCAAAGAGATGCGGTAAGCCGTCGCCGGGACCTGAACTGGTATAACGCATTAGATTTCTGACCTTGTCCCCTACCTGATATTCGACGCCCTTCGCAAAGTCGTCCTGATCGTCACAATCAATGGTCTCCGCATTTATTCCCTGAAGCCGGGGATTACCGGTATCTGCACCGTGGTCGCAAGCGCTCATGCCGGCGACCATGGCTAAGGCAATCAGAAGACGCGTCAAGCGATTCATCGGCCACCCCATACTGTTCATGTTGATTGCGCATGTCGAATCGACCGCGAGCTGATCGACGGCTACCAGCCAACGCCCACACCAACGCCAGCACTCTGCTCACTACCGCTGAAGGCGGCCCCCATCGACATCGACACCTTGTCACTCAGTTGACGCTGGAACCCCACCGATAGGGCCTGACTACCCTCGGACGTACCAAGCCCCACGGCGACACGATTGGTAGTCTGGATATTGGCTGCGCTGGCCGTCATGTGGGCCGTCGCAGAGCTCATGGCGCCGTGGCGGTCAATGCGCTTGTTGATCTGTCGCATTCCTTCGTTGACTTCGCCTCGCAGCGCTTCAAGTTGCATGCCCGGCAAGGCGGTAGCCTGCTGAAAGACTTCATCGGCATATGCCTTTGCTTTCGCCAGGTTTTCCTCGGCGTTCTTCTGCATCTGCTGCACATTGACTGCATCAGTAGGTTCGGTACCTGCAGCTACATTGGTGACCTGCCTTTCGGCACCGGTGCTTCCTACGGCAACCGTATTTGCGCGAATGGCAACCGAATTTGCCCCGAGCGCAACGCTGTTGTCCGCGGCAGCCAACGCGCTGTTACCAATTGCCGCGGAGTTGGCCCCAGCCGCAACGGCAGGCGAACCAGGAGATGCGTCAAAGCCGTTTCCCGGACTGCCGCCGCCATTCTGTTCCAATATCGCGGTGCGAGCGTTCAGGTTTTCCAACGCATCACCCACTGAGTTGTAACTGGCAGCTGTGCCCGACTGGATGTAGCTGGGCGCAGTGAAGGTTCCGTCACTGTTGAATCTCGCGCCTGCCCCAAAAATCGCAGCCAGGCTACTGCCCATGTTGAACAACTGTGCGCCAGTAATCGCATCATTGCTGGACGCGCTCAGCGCGCCTGGGGCAAGATTAGTGAGGCGCTGGATGCTACCGCCAAAGGTTCCATCCCAAGCATCCAAGGCCGCGTTCCATTGCAGGCCAGAGCCGCCTGCAGCACCATCGGAGATCAACTGGCGAACTTGCGCCAGGTTCACCGCGTCCGTGTCCCCTTGTCCTGCCGCAACATTGACCAGCCGACGCTCGCTTTTCACCGCACCAAACGAGACCGTGTTAGCTTCGGTCGCCGTCGAGTTTGCACCGATCGCCACGGCACCGGCGCCGGTCGCGCTGGCATTGTCGGTGTCGTCATTGGCGCCATTGGCGGCAAAGTACGGCGAAGTACCGCCGGCTCCAATGGCGCTGTTCAGCGCGTTGAGCGCATCGCCTACGTTGGTGTAGTTGTTTCCGCTGAGCGTGTAGCTCGGCGCGCTCAACGTACCATCCGCTGCCAGGGCCGCTCCACCACCCAATGCGGTGGCCAGACTGTTGCCCAGGCCGTAGATCTGGCCACCCGTGACCGCGTCGGTGCTGTTCAGGCCAATTGTGCCACTCAACAGGTTTGACAGCTTGCCCGCAGTACCGCCGTGAGTGGCGTCCCAGAGGTTGTCGGTTGCATTCCACTGGAGACCATCACCACCGGCAGCGGCCACTGCAGCCTCAAGCTGCTGCTTGCTCACCGCATCGGTGCCATCCACGCCATCGGCGATGTTCTTCAGGACGACCGCCGCACCACCGCTGTTGAGGGTAACCGTGCGCTTGGTCGCATCGTCATAGAACACCGCAGTACTCTGCACTGCGCCAAGGTCGGTTTCCACGGTGCCCACGCGGGTATCCAGCGAGGTCAACGTACCTTCGGCGGTGGTCAGCCGACCATCCAGAGCCGACACTTCATTGGCTACATCGGTAACCTTGCCGTCTACCGTATCCAGCTGATCCTTATTCACCGCATCGGTGGTCTTAGTGCCTGCTGCGACATTCACCAGCCGGCGCTCGCTGCCCTCCGCACCAATCGAGACCGTGTTGGCTTCTGCCGCTACAGACGCCGTACCGATGGCGACCGCGTTGGCTGCAGTTGCGCTGGCATTGGCACCTAACGCGACCGATTTCGAGCCCGCACCGACTTCGGCCTCCTCGCCCGCCACACCATCTGCGGCGAGATAGGGCGAGCCAGCGCCACCGCCCACATTGGCTAGGGCATCTTCCAACTGCTTCTTGTTGATGGCATCGGTATCGTCCACGGCGGTCGCCACGTGCATCAGGCGCCGCTCATTGTTTGCGCTGCCAAAGGACACGCTTCCGTCCACATCAGCGATTGAGCCAGCTCCAAGCGCTACAGCGCCTTGTGCGGGTGCATTGGCGCCCGCACCGATTGCCACCGATCTAGTGCCGGCCACCACGGCTGCATCGTCCGTACCATCATTGAGACCATCGGTCTTGACGTAGGGCGTATCGCCTGCAGCTACTTCAGCAATCAGCCCTCGGACCTGTTTCAAGGTGGTGGCATCCGTCTCCTTTTCAGCGTCGGCGAGGTTGGTGATGCGACGCTTCAAGCTTGCATTGCCTACCGATACCGTATCGTCCTCATCAGCTTCGGACTGGGCACCCAGTGCTACAGCGCGGGTCGCGGACTGCACAACGGAATCGGCACCGAACGCCACTGAGCTCTCACCACCGACCTGCGCCGCCTGGCCGAAGGCAAGCGCCTTCGAAGCGCGCGCCTTGGCGTCGGCACCAATGGCGGTTGCATAGTCACCCTCTGCAGCACTGGACATGCCGACAGCAACGCCACCGAACCCGGCACCCGAAACAAGCGCTTCTTTGCCGATGGCGATGGCGCCGTCAAAGTCCCCCCCCAACCCGCCAGCCGCGTTCACGTAGGCACCCGAACCCAGCACCACGCTATTGGTCCCCTCTGCGACAGCATCTCGGCCAAGGGCCAACGCACCTGTAGCCGAAACCCGGGCGTTACGACCTGCTGCGACACCCTCTGAGCCATCATCCACGCTCGGGAGATCGCTACCGTCGCCTGTGCCGTCGGCCAGAAAATAGTCACCGCTTACAGCGAGCGGGGCGATCGTGGTATCGGGCAGCGCTGCTTGGGATGTCCCTTGCATTCGCACCTCGTAGTGCACCGTGGATGACGTTCCTTCCGGGAGGAGCGCACGTACGGGCAGGAAGCGTCCATTGGGGGCGATGACCCATGCCTGTCCCTGCGGCGCGAGACAGCCTCGTTGAGGTTGACGCAGTGCTTCGTACACAGCAGTCCCGATCGAAGGCCAGTTCTCACCCTTCTGCCGCATGGCGCCGGGCCGAGATTCACAGCCGTTCAAAGTGCTCGCGCGCACCTCCAGGGCAGGCAATGCGATCGCTGCCATGATGGCGACAGCCAGCAGGGAGGCTTGCAAAGATGTGCTGTGGTACGAACTTCCATTGAGGGTCTTCATGGCTTCTCCTGAAGGCGACCGTTATGAAGGATTCTCGCGCGACCACCCAAGCGGGCTTCCTACAAGCCAAACACCGTGTCATCAGCCCACCGGGGATTCCCCTCCGGGTCACTGCCTTCAAGCTGCACCCTTACCCCCGTTGGACGCCCGGCCATCTTGTGAACATTCATAGCCCAATGACGGGCGAGACTGACTGCCGCGTTACGGCTGGGGAACACATTCCGCCCAGCGTATGCAGCCCCCACCACCTTCCACTCGCATCCGTAGGTGCTGACATAGAAGTAAGTAATTGGTTTGATCACGTCCTGTCTCCACCAGGGATGGCATGGCGAAATTAAGCTCTACGGACGCGTAGATCTCCCGTGAACAGAAGCTGTCGTGACCTTGGATGGATTTTGTATAAAATTAACGAATTAATATTATGCACGCCGCGTACGACTTTTCCTCTTGCCCGCAATTTCTGTTGCCCAAGCAACTGGAGTCGCGCTAGGTTCTTCCGCAAGGGGTAGCGAGCGGGGAGCAGGCATGAAGCAGATCTTTCTGATTCGAATGACGGTCGTCAGAGAGCCCTTCATTCGCAAGCTCATCTACGCATATGCGTGCGTGCGCGCCGATGACCGCGATTTGGCAATAGAGCACGCGAGCCACATGCTGGCCCGCATGGGTTACACGATCGTAACAACCATCCAGATGGAGCTGGTCATTCCCGGATGCATTAGTGGCTACCCGTTGATCGAGCAGCAGCTTCTGCGACAAGCCAAGGCGCGCCGGGCGGGAATCGCGCTGTACTTCAGGCAATCGCTTGAAGTCAGGGCGAGCGGGAGCGATCAGGGTAGCGCTGGCCGAAGGGAGCGCGCATGAGGCGCCTCCTGCGCTGGCTCCACATGCTGGGTTCGCCACCGTACTTCGACCGGGTGGCGAAGCACGGCGCCCTGGCGTGCTACCTGGCGGGCCTCCCCTTTCTGGTTCTGGGTGCGTGGCAGGCGCTGCTCGTGGTGCCTCCGGACTACCAGCAGGGCGATAGCTTCCGCATTCTGTTCGTGCATGTCCCCAGCGCCTGGATGAGCATGTTCGTGTTCGCAGTGATGGCGTTGTATGCCGCCATCGCGCAGATCTGGAGGATCAAGATCTGCGAGATCCTTGCTATGGCGTGCGCGCCTATCGGTGCCGGGTTCACCGCGATTACACTGCTGACCGGCAGTTTGTGGGGAAAGCCGATGTGGGGCACCTGGTGGGACTGGGATCCTCGTCTTACCACTGAACTGGTGCTCCTGCTTCTTTACCTGGGCATCATCGGCCTGTACAACGCTATCGACGACCGTCGCGCGGCGGCACGTGCTGCCGGGCTGATGGCCATTGTCGGCCTGGCGTTACTGCCCGTCATTCGTTACTCGGTGGTTTGGTGGGAGAGCCTGCATCAGGGCACCACCATTCGAGTGTTCGGCCCTTCTACCCTCGACGCCAGCATGGCGCTGCCGCTATGGATGATGGTGATCGCAACTAAGTTCTGGTTTGCTGGCTCAGTGCTGGCCAAGGCACGTGCCGACAATCTGACGCGCGAGGCTGGCAAAAGCTGGACCCGCCGGAGGCTGCTGGGGGACGACGCATGACGTACCTCGTCTATGTGGTGGCCGCCTATTCGGTATTCCTGGGGTTGCTGGTGATCGACGCGCTCGGCTCTCTGCTTCGATTGCGGCGTGCGCGGCAGCTTGTGATGAAAAGCCGCCGCAAGCAGCTGCAGCGTGACCCTGCTCGCAACGCGACCGACTGGCTTCGGGAGCTCACCCGATGAACGCCTCCCAGCGCCGCCGGATGCTCTTGGTGCTCGCATTGACGGCCGCGTCCGGACTGGCGACCTGCTTGGTAGCCTTGGCCCTGCAGCGGAACGTGGCGTATCTGTACACCCCCTCAGAGGTGCTGCGGGGTGAAGCCGGGCAGATGCGCTTTCGCCTGGGCGGCATGGTGGCCAAGGGCTCGCTCCAGCGCGAGCCGGGCTCGCTCGTCACCTGGTTCACGGTCACCGATGGCGATGCTCAGCTGCGCGTGCGCAGCGAGCAGGTACTGCCGGACCTGTTCCGGGAAGGCCAGGGCGTCATCGTGACGGGACAGCGCAAGGACGACTACTTTGTAGGGACGGAGGTACTCGCCAAGCATGACGAAACCTACATGCCGCAGGAGGTGGCCAGCAAGATGGGTAAGGCACACCAGAAACATGCAGTACAGGCACCTAGTACGCCGGGCACACTGGCGGAGGGTACGCCGCCATGAGCGCAGAGTTCGGGCAAATTCTGTTGCTGTGTGCTCTGCTTACAGCACTGCTGCAGACCATCATTCCGCTGTGGGGCGCCTACGTCGCCAACGACGCATGGATGAAGGTCGCACGCCCGGCTGCCTTCGCACAACTGCTCTTGATGGCAGCGGCATTCGCGGTGCTTACCGGACTGTTCGTCACGCAGGACTTCTCGGTCACCTACGTGGTCAACAACTCCAATTCCGTGCTGCCCATGGTGTACCGCTTTTCGGCCGTATGGGCTGCGCACGAAGGCTCGTTGCTGCTGTGGGCGCTCGTGCTCGGCGTATGGACCGGCGCCGTTGCGCTGGGTACACGCACCCTGCCGTTATCGTTACAGGCGCGCATGCTGGCCGTGCTGGGCATGGTCAGCGTGGGCTTCCTTTCCTTCCTGGTGTTCACCTCCAACCCGTTCGAGCGCCTCAACCCCTCTCCTCTGGAGGGCAAGGATCTCAACCCCCTGCTGCAGGACCCCGGTCTGATCATTCACCCGCCCGTGCTTTACTTTGGCTACGTAGGCTTCTCGGTGCCGTTCGCCTTTGCCATTGCCGTTATGCTGGAAGGTTGCACAGAGCAGGGCTGGCTGCGCTGGGTCCGCCCATGGACGAACGCCGCGTGGGGATTTCTTACCGTCGGTATTGCGCTGGGCAGTTGGTGGGCCTACTACGAGCTTGGCTGGGGCGGCTGGTGGTTCTGGGACCCGGTGGAGAACGCCAGCTTCATGCCTTGGCTGGTCGGCACCGCCCTCATCCACTCGCAGGCGGTAACCGAGAAGCGAGGCATCTTTGGCAGCTGGTCATTGCTTCTTGCCATCGCCACCTTCGCACTGTCGATGCTGGGCACGTTCCTGGTTCGTTCCGGTGTGCTCACCAGTGTTCACTCCTTCGCCGCCGACCCCGCGCGCGGGCTGTTCATTCTTATCTTCCTGGCGCTGTTGGTGGGCGGCAGCTTACTGCTGTACGCACTGCGCGCCGGGCGGCTACAGCTGGACGCCAATGACCCTCGCCGCGACTTTACGCCCCTCTCGCGCGAAACGCTGCTGCTGGCCAACAACCTACTCCTGGGAAGTGCGTGCGCCATGGTGCTGCTGGGCACGCTGTACCCGCTGCTTGCCGATGCCTTCGGCCTCGGCAAGGTATCGGTAGGTCCGCCCTACTTCGGCAGCCTGTTCCTGGTGTTGATGGCGCCCGCCATTCTGCTTCTGCCGTTTGGTCCGCTGGTCCGATGGCAGCGCGATCAGACGAATACCGCCACCGCGCTGGCTGTGCCATGGTTGCTGCTGGCGCTTGCACTGGGACTGCTGGCCTGGTGGCGCGCGCCGCAGAACGAATGGAAGGCAGGCATCGGCCTGGCTGCTACGGCTTGGGTGGTTCTGGGCACCGCCCGTTTCACCTGGCAGCACCTCGGCGCCGGCAGGCAGATGAGCGCAGAAATGATGGGTATGGTCTTGGGCCACTGCGGCGTCGGTGTTTTCCTGGCGGGCGCCTTGCTGGTGGAAGCCCTGAGCGTACAGCACGAGGTCGCGCTCGAGCCCAGCAAGCAGGTCAGCGTAGGGCAGTACCGTGTGCGATTCATCGGCGTCACGCATCGGGAAGGCCCCAACTATGTGGCCGACCAGGCGGAACTGCGCGTGTTCGATGGCGAGCGCGAGCTGGGTGTCCTTCGGCCCGAGCGCCGCCTGTATGCCGCTGGCGGCCAGGTGATGACCGAGGCAGGTATCGACGCCCGGTTCGCCGGCGACACTTACGCCACGCTGGGAGATTCCCTGGGCGACGGTGCCTGGGCCATTCGCGTACATATCAAGCCCTTCGTGCGGCTCATCTGGCTAGGCGCGCTGATGATCGCGGCAGGGGGGTTTATCACCGCCGCCGATCGCCGATTCCGTGCCGATGCTACCAACTCCCAACGCCCTAGAAGCAGGCGCCCTTCCTGACATGAGGCTCCCATGCAAATGCTGCTCGCCGTCGTCGCCGTCGCCGCCGGCACGCTTTCCTGCGCGGCCGTTCTGCTCTTCATTCGCCCCATCAACGGTGCCATCCTCCTGCTCCTGAGCCTTATCGGCGGGCTGGGGGTAGGCGGTGCGTACTGCTTCATCGGCGACCCGGCTGCCGCGCTTGCCGCCCGCCATCTTCCCAAAGCGAACGACCTCAGCGGACAGCTGCGCTACCTGCTGGCGTTCCAGCCCACCAACGCAGATCGTTGGCTGGAGCTGGCCCGCGCCGAGCGGCGGGCGGGGCGGGGATCTGAGCAGATGGATGCCTACGGCAAGGCCGTGTCGTTGAGGCCTGGCGACGCCGCGCTGCTGGTTGAAGCCGCCGAGGCGCGCGCCTCTGTGGACGAAGGCCGCTACTTCGACGACGTCTCGCTGGGCTGGCTGCAGCAAGCACAAGCCATCAAACCGGGTACGCCCAGGGCTGGCTGGCTGCTGGGCATCGCACTAATGCAGCGCGAACGCAGGGCAGATGCAGTAGAGGTCTGGAGGACCCTTCTGCCCCAGCTACCGGAAAAGGAGGCAGGGATCGTGGCCCGGCAGATCGCGCTTGCCGGCGAGACCACGGACGGAACAGCGAAGACCATCAGCATCCCCGTCGAGCTCGGCCTCTCCCCCGCCCTGCGGCAGGCACTGCCGCCGGAATCGGTGGTATTCATCCTGGTGCGCGCGTCAGGCGGCAAGGGCATGCCACTGGCGGTCAAGCGATTTACGCTGGGCAGCCTGCCGCCGAACTTCCGACTGGACGCGGACGACAGCCCGATGCCCACCGGCTCGTTCGGTCTGCTGAAGGAGGTGGAGATTGTGGCGAAGATCAGCACCAGCGGCGACGCCAGCAGGATCGATCACACATCGGAGACGGTGCATGCATCGCTGCCTACCCAGGGCGTATCGCTGAACTTCCCATAGGCCGTCACAGTCGATGCCTGGTCAGTACAGCTTGAGTAATTGCTAGTACCGTTTGTCTGTGTAAACCGCCTGCGCTACGACCTGTCCAGGCTCGACCGCGGCAGCCGAAGCATAGTATTCGGTGTACGTGACGACCTGGACGTGCGCGTTACCTATCACGGTTCTTGTAACGCCGGGGATAGCGTTCCTCGAGATCCATCGTGACGAGTAGGCTCTAAGGATGGTTCGAGCAGATCTGCAGGAATTGCGATGGTAGTGCGGGTCGATGGCCGCCAGTCATGTGGTCCCTCAGATAGGCGTTGAAGGGCCCGCCATGCCGTTTACAGATGGTAATGCGGAAGGTCTGGGCCAGCGCAAGAAGACGCGCCGCGGGTTGTTCCTCAACGAGTTCCGTCGGTTGTTGTAGACGCGTGGACTGGGCGCCAGGATGTGTAAGTCGGTCAATGCATACCTGCAGTGCCAAGGCCCGTTCGACTACACCAAAGGTGCGCTATCGCGACCTGGTCAAGAGCAACGCACAGGTTGGGCCTTGTTTGCGCTATCCAATCTATAGATGACCTGCCCCCAGTTCGTGTCGGCCCAAGGATAAATCCCTCTGGAGGTGTCCAGCTGCACCATGGGACAGTAAGCAAATCATCGAGATTACTCAGTGCGCTCCGCATCGCGTCCCATCCATTAGATGTGCAGCGAGGGCCCTCAATGCGATGGCCAGCCTCGGATCGGGGATGGTGTATTCGCCGACCCTGCTCCCGGACTCGATATAAGCGAGCGCTGTCAAGCGGCGCATGGCCGCCTGCACGCGAGTAGTGCTGGGCTGCTGCGCCCCCCCCATGATGTCGCCCAACGCTTCGCGAGCACGGCTTCCATAGATGTTCCGTTCCCCGGGCAGGGACAACCATATCAATAATGAAAACTCGAGGGCGGTCAGCCGGTGCAGAATGCCGGCCTGCGTTCCGACAATGCCCAGCTCCCAGCGTTCGAGTACCTTAAAGACATCGGGTTCGCCGTAGTAGATGGCGTCCATGATGACTTCATCGAGAAATGATGGGACATGGTGCACATGTTGAAAGGCTTGGTAGAGGTGATTCACATCGAGGTCGAGCCCGGCCTCCTGCTGCGCGAAGCTGGCTCGCGATTTGACAAACTGGCAGGAAAGCGGCGCGAGCTTGATGATCTCCACCATCTCATAGAGCGGCGCGCGGGCGCTACGAAATACATCCACCAGTGCCGCACGGGAGGATTCCGCGAACAGGAACGTGATGGACCCTTTCAATGCCTTCATCAGCCGGCGCAGGACAGGCATCGATTGGTGTGGATCGGCCAGGTCGATGTTGGAAAACCCTTCGATAAGGATGACGATTCGCGTTGACAGGCGGGCAATTGCTTCAAGCGCAGATGCAAGGCGCTCGGCGATGGATATTCGCTCCTCGCTAGGAACCACATAGGAGTACGTGGCCCCTCCTGCCACCTCGACGGTAGGCCATCCCAATCTGGGCCGCGACACAGGCGGCGCCTTGACTGCAACACCCGAGTGGTAGTGATGAGCAAGCCATTCCACCGATTCAAGCCCCCGGACTAATCCAGCCATCGGATCCGGTCCCGTGCCGAGAAGATCGATGCGAAATGCCAACCATCCTGCGCGATGCGCACCCGGCATCACTTCATTTCGGAGAAATGCCGTCTTGCCTTGGGATCGAGGCGCGAGCAATGCAACATGCGCGCCGGTGCCCAGGCAATCCATGACCCTCGAGAAAGCATCCTCGCGTGGAATATAAGAGAGTTTTGCTGTGCACAACATTATATTTTCCCCTTCTGCACGGCTCCTGCCGTTCCTTGCCCTCAGCGGCTGATCGGCATGCCAATGATGGTGGCGATGGTGGGCGGCCCACCACAGCGGCCCGCTGCACGCTGGAGGCACCCGATCAACGCGAACACACGAACTGCACCGTTCGCGATGCCTGGAAGGTTCGGTGGAGAAGTAGCGGTGATAGAACGCGGTGATGGCGAACATGCGCACCGTGTGGAGTGCTGCGGCAATGGCTACCGCCGCCCACGAGATACCCACCCGGATCACCGCGATGTACGCTACGTGCATCAACGCGAACGAAACGGCGCGCAACCGGTCGATGTGGCAGAGCTGCTCGCCGATGGTCTCTATGGTGTTGGCAGTATCGAACCAGCGCTGCAACCTGCGCAGCAGGCGCCAGCGTCGATGGGGGGAGGAGGGGAGCTACAGAGGCCATAGCAGATCTCGGCGGGTATCTGTCGTCCTATACGCAGCAGTGCGCGCAATGGAGGCAGCTACCAGTGGAAAATTTCGGATTCACCTGGGCGTCACGGCGCAATGCTCGAATACGCAGCCGAGGCCCAGCTCCGGCGACTCAATCCCCCCCCCCGATGGCCGCACTTTACGGTAGATGCTCATATTCGTTGAGCCTTTTCAATAGGAGAGCTGCGTGAAGACGCCCCAGGTTGATCTGAGCATCACGTCTTCTCTCAAAATATTTCGCAAGAAACTATTTCAAGGAGAGCCCGTTTGAACGGACACAGGCCACGTTCACGACAATTGGAACGCATGCTGCTGGCGCTTGTCGGCATCGCTGCTGGGATCGCGCTCCTCGCATTAGCGTGGCTGCCGCTCCGGTCGGCTCCACCCAGCACACCGCGCGAGCGGACACCCACCATGGTGATGGGCGGCTCGACGGACGGGCGACAGCTATATCAGCAGATCTGCGCGAACTGCCATTCATCCAAGACGGACATCGCTCCCCCCCTGATTCCAGCGCTGTGGCAACCCCGTCTCGCACAGGGGAGGCCCATGCTGTATCGGCACGCGATTGAGGGGAAGCGTGGCGCGGATGGACGCTTCATGCCACCCCGAGGGGGGAATCCGTACCTCACCGATGAACAGGTCCGGGCTACAGTGGACTGGATGGTTGACCAACTGGGTTCGTCTACCGAGTCCACTCAGCAAGGCGCAAATTGACGGGTTCTCCAAGTACCCGCCTCGGCAGGGGGATGAGGCAGGCACATGTAAGGCCAGCCGAGGGGCCGGCCCAGGCCTCTGGCACGCCACCGTGCCAGCGACGGAGGAGCTGGCAATAGGTGGGTACCTGCCAAGAAGTAGTCTAAACGCAGAGGCCAGCCAGTGATCTTCCGCTGTCTTCATGTTGCCTGAGACAAAAGGCCGATTAAAGAACGCGCCGTGAACACTTGTCGGATTCACGCATAGCGCGCCCGAACGGGCGTATTGGTGCCAAATCTGGTGATCGGCAGTCCTTTCGATGAGACCTTCAACAAGAATTCAGATGGGCATGCTGTGCTTGGCAGCAAGCGTTCAACTGGCGCAAGCCCAGCAGTCCACCGCAACACTATGCAAGCAGGCGTTTTCGCCCGCGCCACCACACGCCGTAGCCCGCCTGGAGGGGGGATATTGCTTCGTTCCAGCCTCCTGCCCCGGCTTGGACGATGTCATCGCGTCAGGCGTGGCCGCGCTCTCGCGCCTGCACCTTGACCTGATACTGCAAGACCAGGACCGATCAGGCCACGTGGACGCTTCGTTGCAACCATTGATGGTCCTCATTCCCGACGTTGCGGACCGTCTGAGCCTCGTCAGCCTGCCGCAGGAGATGCGGGCGACGTTTCTTCGGCGGCGCTTTCCGCCACTTACAACCGACGAAGTTGCGGTGGCCTGGGGCACCATAGATCGAGCGATTGAAGCCTGCCAAGATTGCCCATACTGCCGCGTACCGTTCGGCAATACGTCTTCTCTGTTGGCCAGGCACCAGGCCACTCCTGCCCCCACGGTTTCGGACCCAGCGCCGGCGCGATGAGGGGCACTTCAATGAAGCAGTATTTTGAGGCAGCTATCGCGCGGAGGGGGCAGGCCGTTATCGCATTGGCCCCGAACAGACGGCCAGCGGCTGCAGATGGCCCAAGGGGCTCGTGGCCAGATATCCAGCTACACTCGGCGAGGGTTCCGGCCGCCACCCACGATCGAACGTGGCCCTCAGACCAGAAGTGTTGCCATGCGCTCGCCGGTCTCACTGGAGCTCGCCTGCTCGGCTGCGTTGGCCACACTTTGCGCCGTCGGTACCGCACACGCCGCCCCGTCCCAAGCCTCCCCTCACGAGTACGCCCAACACCAAGGCATCCAGATGTATGTGGACGCTCTGCTGCAGGATGAAAACTTCGCAGCGCTTGAACCGATGGCCAAGGAGTAGCGCCGTTCCGGCGAGACCACAACCAGCGGCCCGGCCCAAGCTGACGCATTTCTACAAAGCCCTTTCCAATCTGTTCGAAACCGAACAGACTGCCCTGGACCAGGATGACCCGGGGCGAGACCGGGTCACGCACTATGTGAGGAAGAACCCGCGCGCCGCCATATCGCACCTCGCCACGGCCAGCGCCCTGCTCGGCCACGGCATGGCTTGCCGCGGCTATGGGTATCCCGGTACGAACAGCCGCGAGCCTCGCGCTTTTCCATGAATACACCGAGCGGCCAGCTTCTATCTGGCCGACTACAAGAAGCAGTCCGCAGACGGTCCAGGCTGGTGCGCGATGGCAGCTTCCGCAGGCACGCGTCTGATCTGAAACGCCACCGATCTGTTGGCCGTGGTGGATGAGGGTATGGCCAAGTACCCGGGCTAATTCTCAATCCCTTTTTTGGGGCACAGTACTTCTCACCCAAGCGAGGCGGGACGCCCTATGCGTTTGAATTACTTGGACGGCCCGCGCTCGGAGCGCTCCCCGAGCGCGAACGCCCTACCCTGTGATGGCGACGCCGTTGCAAATGGGGGAGCACGTCCGCTGCGGCCGGAGAATTGCATAGGATGTTAACGATATATCTGCCTCTGCCCCATCGCGTTGGCTTATTCAACCCACGCGGCGTTTGAGATGTCATTGATAACTGCAGACGCGATAGCGGCCCTCATTACTAACTGTGGTTGGGCGTGCAAAGCTTGACGTCCCTCCCTTGCGGCGGCGAGCTGCAGGTTACTCGTCATAAACGAGGCCACACACGAGCTTGGCCTAGAGTTCCTCTACCTCCCCAGCCTGTATAGACGCGACGTCCCCCGCCATAGCACCTAGGGCTACGGCCAGGTCGGGCGCCCGAATATGATAGCGGCCTACGACCCCTGACCATTCGATGTAGCCTAATCCAAGCAGCCGTTTGACAGCGGACTGAGTCCGGGTAACGGACGGCTGCTCTTGTGCACCCTGAATCCAGGCGAGCGCTCGACGTGCAGCCACTGAGTAGATCGGTCGCGTACCCGGAAAAGCAAGCCAGATCAGTAGCGCGCGCTCTAGTGCATTGAGCTTATTGATCGCAGGCATGTGAGTACCTATTGCGCCAAGTTCCCAGCGAGCAGTTGCCACATCGATCGTGCTCTCTCCCCGCTGAGCGGCATCGATGATCACTTGATCTAAAAAGCTCGGTACGTGCTTCAGCCGTTCAAATACCTCGGCAAGCCGCGGGAGATCCACTTCAGTCACCCCATGCACTTCAGCAAACGCCAACCGCGACCTCAAGAAGGGTTCTGCCAAGGGAGCGAGCTTGACTATCTCTGCCAACCCAAAAAGTGGAGCTTGTGCGCTGCGAAAGAGCTCTATCAAGTTAGTTCGCGAAGGCTCGACAAAGAGGAGCGACAGGTTGCCGCGTAGCTGCTCCATTCTCGCTCTTAGCACCGCCATACAATTGTGCTTGTCTTCACTCGCGCCAATCGTGCCGAAAGCGTCAATCATAATCACCGCACGCTTTGCGGTACCGCCTAATACATCCATCGCTGAAGCCAGACGTTCGGCTTCAGAACCCGCTGTTGCTTGGGTTGGCATGTAGCACTGCGTCGGTCCGCCAGCAATCTCAACAACTGGACATCCCCAGCGCAATCGAGAGAATTCCATTCGAACACTCCGCTCTACCTGACGAGAGACGGGGTCGCCGGACCAAAGCGCGGCACACTCGAGGCCGCGTATGAGCCCTAACACGGGATCGGCTATCGCGGTCGCCAGGCCGATGTGTGCAGCGAACCATCCGGCTTTAAGCGCGGCTGGCATCAGCTCGTAACGCAAAAATGCGGTCTTTCCCTGACCCGGCGGCGAGAATAGTGCCACGTGCTTGCCGCTACCGAGCAGGTCTAAGACCCTGCCTAGCGCGTCATCGCGGGGCACGTAAGCCAACTTCGACTGTCCGACCATAGTGCGCGACTCCCCCCTTAACTGGCGTAGGCATCCGAAGAATGCTGTCCCGAGCGCCGCTCCCCCAAGCATCGCGTCCGGCTCGGTGAAACAGACCACAATTTGAGTTGGACTTCAATTGCCTTTTTGGCATATGCCCCAACATTCTTACAGGGAGCTGACAGAAGGGCGTCGCGCAACACCCTTGGGAGGGCGCGGGAGATAGGTTGCGCTCGCACCAACAGTTTCGCCTCGTCGATCTGAAGCGATTCGTGCCGGGCTCTCAGCGCCCATCTGCGCTGCCTATGAGCCACTCGAAAGCCAAAAGCGGTACCGCGCAGACCGTAAGAAAGTCATAGCGAGTCCGGCGGGCCGATAGTAGTGCTCAGTGTCCCGATTGAAAGCTTCGGTCCGGATCAAGTACAGCCGAAAGTGGTGGTGGTCAGCCAACGTCGCGCTGCCACTGGGTCCGTTGAGATGTGATTACAAGCGGGAGCGGGTCGCTGGCAGTTACGGCCCCGTGTCCGCGCTGAAGCAGGAAGGCCCGAGCTACGGGCTACGGATTGCGTAGCTGTGCGCCCAAGGTCCGGGACATGATGCAGACGTATACAGCGTCTTTCCAAGTGGAGCTTACGCTCATGTTTCCGTTCTGCTGCTCATTGGCCCGTTCCGCCGACAAGTCTCGTCCGGACGCTGAGTATCCACTGTCAGGGCCACTTGGTGTCCTGATGTCTACAGGACAGCGAAGGGGGTAGCGATTGGTCCGCGGAAGCACTAGCCGAGCGACGCAAGCCGTCGCATGCCTTGGCATAATAACCTGATCAAGAAATGGCCGTTCACGAACTGGCGCTAAGGCTGTTCCGCTAGATGACGACAAGCAACTTTCACACGCCGGACCGCATGGCCGTGAGATCTAAAGGCACCGAAACAACGTACTTTCACGTCCAAACGGGTGCAATTTGATGGCGACCAATGGGCTCACCCTCGATAACGCAATTTTGATTCTTGCGTTTGTAGTTTTTATGTTGCATTCATAGAGCTCGCAAATTTTGTCTTCGAAGGCCTATCCCGAGCAATTATCAGACGCCGACTGTCGTCGCGTCGAGCGCGTGTCACGTGACGGCTGCGCTTTTGAAGCGCGAAAAGATGTCGTGCCGACTTCCTGTCAGGCGGGGGTGGTGCGGGCAGATCATGAGTGAGACCGGCATCCATCCTGGTGCGGCGGGCGATGGGTATGCGGTGTCGGTGATCCTGTAGGCCAACAGGCATGGCCCGTGCACCTGCACCACATGCCCTATATTAGCCTGCTGGCTTGGCGCACTGCTGATGTCGTCCGACGCACTGCTGACGGCGACAACTAGCCCGTGTCGCGGAGAAGCACGATACGGGCGATCACGGGCACGGCCTCTCGCCCAGCTACGGGTTCGGCAATCTGCCCGGCCTGCAGGGACGCACCCTACACGGCAGGGCTATTCGTTGCCGCGGGCCCGTCATCCGCGCGAGCCCGGGCGCCCGCCGAGAGTCCCGCCGTGCATTTTGCGGACGCCTTGCAGGAGTCGCGGCTCCATCAATAGTCCAGGCAGATTCGTTACGTGCGGTGCCAGAATCAGCTAATGCATGAGCTCAGTGCGCCCATCGCACAGAGTCAGGTCCTTTCGCGCCGTTCGACATTGCGATCAGGCGACGGGACGTAGCGCAGTGCGCTAGCGCTCATTCTCACCACTGCCCATGCTGGCCGCTCAGTGAGCCCTCGCTGCATCAGATTCCGCACCCGCATCACGCGTGCCGATGCACTCACCACTTTTTCCGCAAAGCGTCCTTGATGACCTCGTTTTCCAACAACTGCTCGGGCAGCAGCTGCTTCAGCCGCGCATTCTCCGCGTCTAGCTCTTTGAGCCGCTTTTGCGCCGGCACCCTGACGCCGCCGAACTTGCTACTCCACAGGTAGTAGGGTACCTAAATCCGTGCCGGCAGCATGGGCCTTTCACCGACGTCCGCCGTCCTGAGTAGTCGGCAGCTTTAGAGCCCGGCACTGATATTATCCCCCTGCCGGCCAACTGTGTGGCGTACTGGGCGGGCATCAGCCCGCCAGTTACTCGTTTACGCCGATTTCAGTTGTAATCACGTCGCCAGCTTTCGATACCGCCCTGGGTTGCCGCAACATCTGGAACCAGTGCTCGTTCAGCCATCCGTCGCGCAGGCGCCCGTTGAACGACTCACCGTAAGCGCTCTGGTTCGGCCTGCCGGTTCGATCAGGCGTAGCGCGATTTCCTTCTCCTGAGCCACGCCACCAATCTTGACCACGGTTCGTTCGGGAAAGGCGCAAGCCATGACATGGGAAGAAGTCGGATTGTATTCGAGAGTCTGGACAATCTCCTTCGCAAATCAAGGCGCAGGTGGCTCACTATGCCCTGCTTTCCGGCTAAGCGTTATTGATCATGGCCAACTAGTTCGGGAAGCACCGAACGACTCGTCCTCCTACCAATTCGAGCAAGGACCGATCTGTGAGATATGGCGCTAACGTCTCCGCTTCGCCGACTGGGACGCTACGAGCGGTGCTCGTTGGCCGGGTCCCTACAGAACACGGGTTCAGATAAAGCTTCGGGATCGGCACAGCGAACATGGGTATGCCAGAGAGATGGCAGAGGACGCAGCAGCCCACACAGTGAGGAACAAAGTTGAGGTGGGCCATCATCGAGCAGATCTCCTTGGACACCGCGGCCTGATAATGCAACCTGGGCGGATTAGTAACGCCGATGCCGGCGGATGCACAACCAGCGCGAGAAGCTGCTTGCACTGGGACGTCGATGGCGAAGGATTGGTGACGTTGAGTGCGGAGTCGCCGTCGACGCCCTTAATTCGCGGGCTTCCAAGTCAATTTCGTCGGCAACGGGGCGAAGCCACCGTCCTTCGGTGGGTGAAAGCCAAGTTCGCAGTAGCTGTGACAGACTTCAACATGGGCGACAGCGCCGATGGAGTGATGGTCGCTGCGCGGGCCGCGGTCACCCAACCCCAGGCCCGCGTTATGCTCGTATCTGGCCTTCAGCGGTCGCAGCCGCGCCTGCCTGAAAAGGTTCGCTTTCTTCCAGAGCCTTACCGCTTTCGCTGGCAACCATCGCGCGGACCAGTACGGAAGACCGCGATCTGTGATCGTCCTCTGCAGCCCATTCCGGTCATGATGGCCCGAGGTGCCGACCATCGTAGGCGCCTGTCCATTTCCGCAGCTCCACTGGAGAACGTAACGGTCTCACATAACTAGAGACCTCGAACGGGCAGCGCAAAATGCGCACCTCAATACAAATTATGTTAAGCCCAGAAGAGATGTCGAAGACAAGTCTCGCTCGGCCTAGTAGTAATTGACATCAAAGACCGCCTGAAATTCAAACCGCCCCTCCTCAAGCATCTCATCACTCTTTTTGACAATATTGACTGTAAACGGAATGGAATGATTTCCCGCGGTGTATTTTATCGAATCCTGCCACGCCCCTCCAGCATAATCATCAAATCTAACGGGAGCGCCATCTCTGCGCAGTAGTTCGACCTCAACACCTCGTGCGGTAGAGTTAGCGGACGCAAACAAGCGACTTGACGAGTTGCCCGAATTGTACCCGTCGCGAGCACTTATGATCGCAATGTTGTCCTGCCCTGGGTCTCCGCCGTCGCAGTTGACTACAAACTCGACTTGCTTACTGTCCAGTACATCGCCGCTGGCACTGGTCTTTATTCTTACATTATCCCAACGCAGATCACTTACGGCGATCTCACAGCTTGGCTTACGCACATCGGTAAGCAGAACCCGCTTCTGAGTAGCGCGCCTAACAATTGACCCCGAACCCTGCCCATCGAAGCTTCGGATGAAGAACTGAATCATGTCCGCCCCATTTGCCAGTGACAAATCGACATCGCCGCCAGCTTCCGTTCTCTTATATGCCTCAATGACGCCGAAAACTCCAGGCGACAGCAAAATGTAGTCCGCGGCCACGTTTTGCTCGGGCACGAGCTGGTAAGAAATACTAGCCGCCCCAGCAGAAACGTTAATTGAACCGTCAATTCCTTCCGGGGTGTAGAGGGAAAATCGAAAACCAACCTGTGGCGCACTTGAAAAGTATATCCCCCCATCCGCGTCCTGTTGCAGCCCAAGATTGGTACCGTAGAATTGAATATTCGTACTCCAACCCTCGCCACGTTGACCACCCACCCCGTTGCACGTGATTATCGCTGCTCCGTCGGCAGTGACGAAGAATTTCCGAACAACCTCTCCCACGGCGTATCTCCGCGAGTCCCAAGAGCCGAGGAACTGTTCACCCTCGATATTTAGTTGAGGCAATGGCTGCTTGTAGTCGCAGAAGGCGGATGCAACCGGGGAGTACCCAATAATTGCGACAACAGATAAGAGCGTAATTATATTCATCTTTTTCACAGAAAGCTCCTCGGCGATTCATGGAAGCTAGATGGCAGTTGGCTTTGGATCATTCAGCTTCAGACGGAAAACGTAGGGGTATGATCCAGGAGGACGTTCTCGAATATATTGGAAAACGGCTCTAGCGTAGGTTAATCTGCAGCCTTACAGCTCCGGGCTAGCGCCTGTCCACTTCGCTCCCAGCGCAGTCAGACTATCGTGCGCTTTACGCGCATTCACAACTTGGATGCGGCCCGGGTATTTCAGAACGCATCGATGTATCAGGCGGCCCTAACATAGTTCTCCCGCTGTAAGCACGGCTGCAAGGTTTGAGCTCCGCAGTTTCTCCGATTCGAGTGAGCGGTTCGCAGCAGTGCTTAACGCGTATGCGGAGGGCCGAATTGGCTGACCTGTGTGTCGCTCGACGCCCCCCCCCCCGGCTGCACGAAAGGTAGAGCGGAGCGGCCAACCACCCTCGAAAGTTACTTACCCGTGACGCATGTCAGTTCTTGCAGTTCGCCGGTCAATTCACAGCGTAGGACACGGTCCTGATCCTTGACCAGCACGTAGGCCGTCTGCTCCTGATTGAAAGCCAGCCACATTTGGCCGCCCTGACCCACCATACCGACCATCTGCCCTTCCGGATCACTGATTTCGGCTCCAAATGATAGCAGTCTCCCTGCGCTGTCCTTGCCATAAGCCAAACGGGTCGCCCCCGAACGTTGGGTGCGAAACACCACGGGCACCACCGCGCCCAGCGTAGGGGCAACGCCACTGTTGCTCGACAAAATCTGGATCCTATCGTCAATACCGGACGGATCGATCTGGATTGTGTTCATGCGATAAGGACTGACACTGCCGACCACCGCGTAGCCGCGACGGTCGACGCGAGTTACATCGCCGTTGATTCGCGCCCCAGCGGCACCTGCAGCGCTAACCAGCGCCACCGTGTCCCCCAGGTTCGGCGCCAAGGTTACGCCGCCACCGTGGACCACTAGGCCACCCTGCATACCCAGCGACAACGATTGACTATCATCGCTGCGGCTGTAGTAGCCATTGAAGCCCGCGTAGCGACTGTTATAGGCCACGTTCGCGTCAGCACTAGCGCGTGCACGCTCGTCGCGGCCCAGGCCAACGCCGTACGAGAAGGCCTGAGTCGGCGACGCTGAGATACCCGCGCGAAGGGAGGTTCCGTAATCACTCTGATTGACGGCGGTGCTCAATCGAGGAGAACGGTAGCCCGCATCCCCCAATGGCAAAGACAGTGTCAGACCGTATTGAGTGTCATTGCGGGTTTCTATCCCCGTACTGATCTGGCTCCGCTGGATCGTGGCGCCGATGCTCAGCCGACGCCATTGGTTGCTGTAGCCCAGATTGTAGGTCGTTTGATCGCGCCGTCCATCCCAGTAAGTACTCATATTACCGCCCAACCACAGCGTGCCCCATCCATCACTCAAGCGCTGACTGAGGCTAATGTTGAAGCGACTGCGCTGTCGGTAATTATAGTAGCTGCCGAAGCCGACATCTCCCACTCGTTGGCCGTCGCGGATATGGTCACTCAACTCGCGATAGTGGGCGGTGGAGTAGCGATACGCGGCTAGGGAAACGTTGGTCTTACGCGGCACCAATTCCTTGCTGTAGGTTAGGCGATACGACTGGCCCTGTAACTCGGCGCCACCAGAAGGGTTGTCTGCACGCGACGCAGTAACGTCGGCCGCCAGAGCACCGATACGAAGGTTGATAGCCGCACCCAACACAGTTGCCAAATAACCCTCGGAGCTTCGCATACCTGCGTACCCCGTCAGCGCGTTGTTGATGCCTCGCCGCCAAGTCCCTTCCACCAGATACGGCTCATCTACCCCGTCCCAGCTTCGCACGCGACCCGCAGTCAGACTGAAGCGATTCTGCCCCGGACGCAGCAGCTGCGGCACAGACGCGTAGGTTTGCATGAAGCGCTGGGCGCTGCCATTAGCCGCGGTGATGACTATCTCCAAATCGCCACCGTAGGAGGTGGGATAAAGATCGCTAATCTCAAAGGGGCCGTTTGCCACGCTAACTTCATGGATCAGCCGTCCCTGCTGATAGATTGAGACCGTAGAGTTGCCATTGGCCACGCCACGAACGGTCGGCGCAAACCCGCGCTGTGAGCTGGGAAGCATGCGCTCGTCGGAGTAAATCTGCGCGCCGGTAAACCCGACACTGCTGAACAAATCACCACGCGAGTAGGACTGACCCAGCAGCAATTGAGCTCCCAGCGGACGTATGTCGCGCTGAAGGTAGGTGTTGCTGGCGTCGTAACTATTGCCGAGGCCCTCGCTCCAGCGCAGATAGCCATCGTGACGGAGGCGCCACGGACCCACGTTCAGACCGGCGTTCAGGCCCATCGACGCGCTCTGCCTGGACTGGTCACCGTACTCGTTGCGATAGGCATTGAGGTTGTAGCGGACTGTTGCGGCGGTAACGCCGTCATCCCAGTGCGCTGGGTCGACCCAATCGCGTGCCTGGCGCAAAACGTAAAGTTGCGGAAAGGTCACCTGCAAGTTCAGCTGAGCGGTGTCCGCGATCACCGATGCCTCAGGGATGAAGGTCCTCAGGTCCTGGCAGAAGCTGCCTTCGGCCGGAATGGACTGGGCTTGGATCGTGCCGTCAACGCGGGCAGCCTCCAATCTCATCGTGTCCAGCCCCCACTCCTGCAGGTTGGCTAAACTCAGGCACGGCTGAAGGTGGCCTTGCTGGTCCGTGCGCAGCTCAATCGAACGACGCTGAACCCACTGACCATTCACCTTAACGTCAAGTTCATAGATACCTGGCTGGGAGGTGCCGCTGCCCACAAACATGTCGGCAGTGAAGTTCGCGCTGCTGAGCGACGCAATCGGCGAAACGTTTCGACCCAGCTGAGCCACTTCACGTTGCGGACGCATAGCGTCTTCAACTACAGGACCCTGAAGAGCGTTTGCGGCGCCAGCCGCAGAAGCACAGACCATAGCCAAGGCCACGGAGAGCGCATTGGGACGCCACGGGCGGATACGGGACGCAGCGGTGGGGTGCATGGGGACGTGTCCTATGAAGGGCCTGTCCTGTTACACAGGCTCAAGCATAAAAACTGATAAGAATGGGCCAATTAATGTGACCGCTTACAGCGTCCACTGCTCTTCAGTCTTACCGCCGTAGTCGTTGACGATCTTGGCCACAACTTTGTCGGACTTGGCGCGCGGCACCCCTTCCAGGGGGAAGGAAATATGCCCCTGTGGCGTCACCGTGAGTCCCATCACCCCGTTGTCGGACGAAAGTTCCTTGCCGTTGAAACTGACAACGGCAAGATGAATGTGGTAATTGCTAGGATTGGACGCTACTAGCACGGCCTCACCCTGCTGTTGGGAAACAACCCAGGAAAGCCGTTTGCTTGCCTCGGCATACGACGACTTGGCCTTGAGCTCCTTGGGCCGTACTAGCACTTTAATGTGCGTGGCCACGGCAATCTCCAGTCCCGCCGTGATCGCTCCATTATTGTGAGCGGCTGCTTGGGCACGGTCCGCCAGCGCCTTCTCAACCTCGGCATCGGCGTCGGCCAGCGACCGATTAGCAACTTTGCACTTATCCGGCGGCAGCGTAACTTCATACGCGGTGAACCAATACAGCGCTTCCACGGCCCTTGGGAATTCTCCCTCATAGCTCAGGCGAATAGACTGCGTCGCCCTTGGGCCAACAATCGACTTGGGTGGCTGCTTTAATACAATCGGGGTGCGCTCTGCCGTCGGATCCAATTTGCGGGCTTTGTCTGTTATCGACCGATCTGAAGTCCACACCGCTAGACCCACGCAGCGGTCCGTGGTGTTGATAAAGTCAATTGAGGCATCCTTCTCGCCCTCATTAAAGATCAGTCGCGTCGCGCCAAGCTGCCCGGCCTGAGCGCTTCCATAGATCGAGATAATCGCGCCGCAGGTCCAAACGGCCAATGACCTCATACTGTTCATACCCATTCTCCCCGTCGACGGCGTTGATTTGCATAGCCCCCCCCCCCCTTTCCTCCTGATCGGAAAGGAGGGGGGCATCCCACTTACTGGACTTCCAGGTTCAGATCAACGCTGGTGGACAGCTCACCCTCAGTGACTCCAGCATTCGCAGCGCGGTACTGGGCCGCCATCTTCAAGGTCACCGGGGCGGTTTCGGCGACAATGTCGGGAATCTCCGCATTAGTCAGGTTCAGCGGCACACCATCGTGGAGCAGTTCGACCTTCGCGTCAGTACCGCCGACGACGGTGTTCTTGAGGAGACCGTCTGTGTCAACGTTGACGCCACCGAATGTCAACTTCAGCGGCGCGGAGCCGCAACCGCCGGAGCCCGTTGCACCGATCTGAATGTCGAACGCTTTCTGTCCCGTGGTTGCGCCCGACGCCGCCAGATCGCCCTTCAGTGCCTTCGGCAGCTGCACGTTGATGTCACCGGCCGTACCGCCACCGCCACCCGGCGTAATCGGGCAGGTCACATCGGACACCTCGCCGGTAATGGTGATGGTGCCCGAGGCGGCCTGCGCGCTCATCGATGCGGCTCCTGCAATCGCAGCAAGGCTGGTCGCCAGAATGATTTTCTTCATTTCTCTATCCTCGTAATTGAATTACAGTAAGTACAGCCAGATGATCCGGCTCTGACGTCCGGGCAAAGCCTATTTGAGCATGCCCACCCCTCGTGTTATTTTCGAATTTTTTCGAAATGACCACAAAGGCAGTTCGAACATTGGCATGCAGTGGCTATTCAATATCGATTAGGTGTTGAGGATGGGTGAACCTCCGCTGTCTTCACACGTATCGCTTCATACACACTGCACCGAGGGCACGTCTCGTGCTCAAAAAACTTCGAGAGTGAGCACCTATTGAAGGCTCAGCAGGCCTACGGCGGCCAAATGGCTCGAGCTTCCGCTGGCTGAGTTGGCGGCCAATGGTGCAGGGCGAGCGTGATGTTTGGCCGCACTCACAACGAAGGCTGTGTGAAGTGATACTCGGCGCTCGGCAGCGTTAACTACATCCAGTCCGCCATTATAAGGCGTTACGCAAAGGTCATCGATTTCGAAGTGACCATTGAGTACGCTGTCTCCGTGAGTTCGCCGGCCCTACTTCTGACGCGCGAACCCAGTGCAACGCCGCAGAAGACTGGAGCAAGGCCACGCTGCGACGTAGGCAGCATCCACCCGTCTTAGTAGACCTGTGCAACGGTGAAAGGGATGCTGGAGAACCATCCACCTCGGGAATAGCTCTTGACCTAGCTGCAGCTGTGCGCCGAGTGGGCGGACCTCATGCTGCAGGTAGTTTCAGCCAACCGTGTAATCCAAGCCCCGTATGCTCATTCCAACGCACACTTCCGTCGCGGCGCAAGCGGCAGGGACCTGCGGTTCAGAGGCATGCTCCGGGGCGCCCTTTTCACACTGACGCTCTGCCAAAGCACTGCCGTTCTCGCTAAGTGGGAGCAAAACTGGACAGCTGAAGGGTGCACGCTGCATATCGACGCATATGCGGGCCCAGTTGCTCGCGCAACATGACCAGTTCGGCCGCCTGGCGCTCGATGTCGGCAGCCCTTACTGCAGTGCAAGCGTCGATTCGTGCGAGCTCTTCCCGGAAGATTTCTTGTGAGGTCTTCTCGGCATCGCGTGTAAGCCCGGCATATCGGCTTGGGTTCACTGCAGGGGGGAGTGTCAGGATTTTTGTGTTCGGGCCTAACATGTTGAAAAGGAACAGTTATGCCGACCAAGAAAAAGACCGAGAAGAAGGCCGCGGGTGTCTTTCCCAAGCTGCCCAAAGAACTGCTGGACTTGCTGCCCAGTGGCGTAATGACTGCTGGGCAGATCGAGGAGATCACCGGGAGCTTGAAGAAGGCGCTGATAGAGCGAGCGCTTGGCGCAGAGCTAAGCCAGCACCTTGGCTACAGCTCCGGTGAGGAGCGCCCAGCCGACACCGGGAACCAGCGCGACGGCAGCAGCAAGAAGACGGTGCTGACCAATGATGGGCCGGTCGAGTTGGGTGTACCGCGTGACCGTCTGGCGAGCTTTCAGCCAATTCTAGTACCTAAGCACGAGCGGCGATTTACCGGTTTTGACGACAAGATCATCGCGATGTACGCCCGAGGGATGACCGTTCGCGACATTCGCGCGTTTCTGTCCGAGCAATACGGCACGGAGGTATCGGCGGACTTCATCAGCTCGGTGACTGACGAGGTGCTCGATGAGGTGATGCAGTGGCAGAAGCGGCCGCTGGAGCAGATGTATCCGGTGATTTTCTTCGATGCGCTACGGGTCAAGGTGCGCGACGAGGGCGTTGTGCGTAACAAGGCGGTGTATCTGGCGCTGGGCGTACAGGCCGACGGTAGCCGGGACATCCTGAGCATCTGGATTGAGACCACCGAAGGTGCCAAGTTCTGGATGAAGGTATTCAGCGACCTGAAAACTCGAGGGGTCGATGGCATCCTGATCGCTGTGACAGACGGCCTCAAAGGCATGCCCGAGGCGCTGGCGGCGGTATATCCGGCCACGACACTGCAGACATGCGTCGTCCATTTGATCCGCAACAGTCTGGATTTTGCCAACTGGAAATACCGTAAATCGCTGGCCATGGCGCTGAAGCCGATCTATCAGGCCGTGAGCTTGGACGCGGCGGAGCAAGCGCTGGACGTTTTTGACAGCAGCCCCATGGCCAGCGCTACCCGATGGTGGCTCAGGCGTGGCGTCGTGCCTGGGACCGGGTCATCCCCTTTTTCGCCTTCCCGCCGGCAATTCGCCGCGTCATCTACACGACCAACGCCATCGAAAGCATCAACGCGCAGCTGCGCAAGGTCATCAAAACACGGGGCCACTTCCCCGCGGACGATGCAGCCATGAAGCTGATCTGGCTGGGGATACGCAACATCACCAACAAGTGGCGGGAAACCAGCCACGGCTGGAAGGAGGCCATGGCTCAGTTTACGATACGTTACGAGGACCGGTTCAACCGCCTGAACTACTGAGAGCCCGATCGCCCGAACACAAACAAGCGGACACTCTCCTGCAGGGTCTGCAAGCAGCCGAGCAAATTCATTCCGTGCACGCGCCAGCCTATCGTCTCCGCTGTCTTGAGCCAACGTCTGCTCTGCCCGATCCGCGCCTGCATGGCTGCGTTCTTCCCAGTCACAAGTCTACTGCAGAACCCGTGCAGGGCCGCAACCTGCGTACCCACGCGGGTTGCAATGGCACTGCTATGAAGACAAATACCCTGACCATATGGAAGCCAAGATTGGGCATCCTGGAAATTGCGCTCATGCAACCTCGCGGAGCATCGAATTCGAAGCACCAAGCCTATGCGCTACCCACCCCCCTGATCGATGGAGTTCGAAAAATTCGCAACAATTGCGGCATACCAAGCCTATTCGCGCGTGTCCCCTCCCGGTAGGCCGGGATCTTGGCCACGTCCTGAGGCGCCCCCCCCCCCCCCCCCCCCTCCCGTAGATGATCGCGGCCAAGGATCGAGGCCGCGCTGGCACGACCTCGCCCAGTAGACGCCGGAGGCAACGGCACATCAAACCATGCAAATCGAGCACTCACCATCCAGATTCCGTGGATCACTAAGGTTGCCGTGTCCGCCCCTCCTAAGCAGAATGCTCGCAGTTCCGCCCGCACCAAGTAAGCGCAGAACTACCGCGTTTCGCACAGGGAACCGCTGGGCCGGACGCTGCGCGGAAGTGATCTGGCTCCCCGTCAGCGGACGCTAAGAAGCGGCACCGCTCATGGGAGCTCAGTGTCCTAGCTCGTTTTGGCATTACCTACGGCATCGAAACGATCCACATCTCCAATGCAGCCACTTCGGATGACGCGCAAGCAGGGCGGACCGCCGAGCACCGAGTCGATGCCACTTTCTAGTACCGGCAACCTTCCGATGATCCTCGACAATCATCCAGTGCTGCGCAGCGGGCTCTTTGGCTACTCAGTTCGGACGCACTTCTCTTCGTTTCCGGCGAGTTCAATCTTCCCAGCACGCTCTTCGCGATGGCCCAAAAACTGCCCGATGTTCCGCCGGTCCACTAAACACCCGCGCCTGAGGATTTCGACAGACGCAACGTCCTGATCCGCCTGCGCAATCATGGGCGCACGAAGATCATCGTCGTTTCGGCAGCCGAACCGCAGTCAGACATTACTGCAGCGCTCCAACCTGGCGCCCACACGTCGTCAAAAATCGAGAACGCCGGACGTGCTGTTGAACACGGCACGTGCCGTGCTACGTGGCGTCCAGTAACACGCGCACCTTCGGCCGCTTAGGTGAAGATCGTCGCGCGCCACGGCTCCGCTGTACGATTGTGGGTGTGGCTTCGCTGTTGCCTAGATTGTATTCCAACCAGTGTGATAGTAAAACATTTCATACGGCATCAGAGCAACATCAGCTCGCAGAAGTGCGGCGCTTTCCGCAAGCTTGGTATATTCTCAGCCGGAGACCATTTCGTTTCCAGTAACGCGCCTTGGGCATACACGACAGCGAACAACCGTACGTCCCGACGCAAGCCACAGTCAGGCCCGCCCTTACGGTCTGATCGCCCGCTCTCGCTGGACTGACCCAATTACCCAAGCTGAAAGTCGCGAAGCGCAACCCGAGCATAGTTCGACGGGGAGCAACCACTAATCCGACAGAAAATCCGCCGGAACGCGCTCGGATCGGCGTAGCCCACACGATAATGTACGTCACGGATCCGGACACCAAGCAGAATCAGGCGCTGGGCATGAGCAACCCGAACGCGTTGGGCATACTCAATTGGCGACAGCCCAGTGGACTTCACAAATCTTCGTTGCAGCGTTCTGGGATGTAGGCCCGCCACGCGGCATAGCACCTCTAGACCAGTGCCAATCGCCACGTTCGAATGCAGCCAACGCTGGGCCCGCAGGACGGCGAAGTCATCGTGCGAGAAGTCTGGTGCGAAATGATGTAAGCCAGCAATCACGGCGTCGCGGTGACAAAGCGCGAAATCTTTGGCTGTGTCATTCATGACTTCTGACCCATATACTCGGTGGACGAGTCGCAGACCCACGTAAAGCCACGCGTCGCGTCCCTGCGCAGTAACGATTCCACCCGAGTCCTCCAGCAACGGCTTAGCGTGCTGTTCCAGAGGTGAGCTCGGAGTCGCAGCCAGCAACCCCCATGCTTGCAGGACGCTCACGGTACCGTTGCAGGCTGCAATTGTTATTGCGCCTTCATAATGCGCGCGCAGCCAATGGGCAAATTCAGTGGCTAGCCCGCTGCGTAGTTGAAGCGCCGAAAGTGCCTCCGGAAGTGCGACTACACGGGGTAGCGACGTGGACGCGGATCGACTGCTTGGACGAGGAGACGGCTCTCTCGTGACGCCAACCGCCCATCGCGTTGTCACGAGGCGCTCAGCCACCGCCCCCCGGCGTTTGGCGACGTGATTGGCCACATCGGAGATTCGCCGCAGCACGGCATACGCCTCCTGGCCGACACCTGACGGCTCAACCACCGCGATCTCATAAATCTCCTGGGTGAGCTTCTTCATTCCGCTCCTCTCAGCGCCACCTCAGTTCCGCAGGTCATACCCACGGCGCTCGAACCGCAAATCATCGCAACCGCAGCCGCACCCCAAACTCGAATTTGATCGAAATTATTGGATAACCTCGATCCCAGCGCGCCCTGACCCTGCCGCCACGGGTATACAGCCACGCGTAGCCCGGCAGAACACTCTTTCCGAGGCCGTTAAAGTATGAGACCCCATGTACTTTTGCACTTTATTTATCGCGATAAGCCTCAGCCCCGTCCGCGCCGCCGAGGCTGAGGCGCCGTCGCACAAAATTGCCCCTCCTCTTAGCTTAGTCAACTCGAGAGACTGAAATTGTCGGATCCGACTAGATCCGGATAGCAGCTGCAATTCCCAGCGCCTCAGCGATAATGGAACTTCCTGTAGTTCAATGATGCAGACGGTGCCACTTCCATTTTTTGCCAGGGCTATCACGCCGCCCTCCCTATGCGCGGACGGCCTTGGCCGTCTCTTCATCCGCCCGGTGGTTATTATCGTACGGAGAGGTGAATTATTTTGCTCCAGAGCTGATGTTTGAACCGGTCAGCAGAAGGCTCACTATTAGAATTACCAGCCACACCCACATCTAAGCCAGCTGACTGCTCACTGCCGCTGAAAGCAGTACCCAAGGACAATGAGACTTTGTCGGTGAGTTGGCGCTGAAGCCTAAGTGCATTGTTTGCTGTTCTTCGGAAGTACAAATGCCAACGGCCATTCGATTGGCGGTCTGAATGTTGGCGGAACCGGCCTTCGTATGGGCCGTGGCCGCGCTCCTCACTCCTTGGCGGTCAATGCGGTTAAGTTGCCGGGAATTCTTCTGCATCTCATCGCGGAGCGGCTCGATTTCCTTGGTCGGCGTGGCAATAGCCTGCTGGAGCTCCACATCGGCTCAGGCCGTAGCCGTGGCGGGGCTTTCCTCAGCGTTCTTTGCAGCTGACGCGCGCGCGCTGCCCCGGTGGCCTTGGTTCCATCGGCTACGTTGGCAATTTCCGTTCGGCCCCTGCGATCGCCACCGATACGGTGTTTGCACGGGTTGTCGTCGAATTGGCGCGCAGCGCAGCGCTGCTAGCTCCGCTGGCAACGGCATTGCTGCCGGCGTCTACAGCGTTCGCTCCGCTTGCGACGGCGGGGGCAGCTTCATCCGCATCGAAGTCCGTCGTGAATGCAGCGGCCAAATTCCGACTGCCATCGGACGAGACCTGGACCGAAAGGGGCTTGACGCCCCGAACATCCGGTGCGAAAGCCGACCCCGCAGAAGGTAAAGCGTGGAGCAAGTCCAACGGCGGGCAAGAATTCCCTGCCTCGGCTTCGCCCGGCATACCAGCTAAGGCAGCAAAGTCAAGCCCCAACGCGTCTGGAAAGCCCATCTCAAAGAGCACAAGTGGTGTGAAAAGGCGCCTGACCGGCAGAGGCGAATAAGGCCTGCATGATGAGTACTGACGAGATGTCCTTCGTCGCGAGCGGGGCGTTCGGATGGACCGATGTGCGCAGCGGAGCATTAGACCCGCGGCCCGGAGTCAGTTCCTGGGCGTATGCCTTGACGCGGGACAAGAAATGCAAGGTCGTCTCGACCACCGCACCTCCCTCCCGGCGACGGCGGAGCTGATGGCGCCAAATGGGGGCAGGCTGCGTTACGCAGAGGGAATTCGTTTAGTCCCTTCGCTGCGGTTTGCCCAGATGTCCAGAGCATCGCCCGCCACGCAAGCCCTAATCGGCTTACAGAATGCGTACGATGCCCATACCTACGCTAGCGGAGTCGGGCGCGCAGTCCGCGTGCTGGTCGCGCCCGGCGCAAAGATGAGTAGCACCTCGATATAGATCGAAAAAGCGCTTCAATCAGCCAGTTTGCGATTTCCATAATTGCAAACATGGCAGCCGCGAATTTCACAAGAGAAATCGCAGTCTCGATGGAAAATGCGTTGGTCCTCATCGCGCTACTCGGCTGACCGGTCAGGACATGGATCGGGGATAGAACCGATTGATCTCACGATGAAGCGGTGCAGCGGATGAAAGCTGGCCGTCTTCACATGCTGCATCATCCTGGCATGGCGCGCTGGTGGTCGTTGCTATCGCTGCGGGACCAGGCGTGACAACCGAAGCAGCAGACTAAGTGCACAGATTCGTCGAATCAGCCCCTTCGGAAGCTATCGCCTGAGTGAAAGCGGTGTTGCTGTACGTGGCAATCACGCTGAACCCACAATGCTGATGTCGCCTCGGCGCAGTAGGCGCAGTAGTGTACTGAGGTAATGGCCTGGCTCGGTTGACCGCCTCCCCTCGTTCAACCGTTGGACGCCTCGAAGTGGGCTCGTCGTGAACAGCCATTTCTTGTTCCAACCTACCAGTGGGCGCGCGCAGGTCCCGCCGGGCACGCGGCGTGGACCATTGGAAGAACTTTGCTTACAGGTAACGTGGGAAGTGGGACCGTCAGACACTACATGTCTCGATGTTGCACCTACGTTCTCGAGCGAGCGCAGGTGACCGAGTGGGGGGCGGATCGAGCATCCAGCGAACACAAAGCTGGCCGTGCTGCAGCCGCGCTCTCTCGGCAGGTTCACTCCGAGCGTCCCTGTGCGCCAAATAGTGCTTCAATCGCGCATGCCTGCCAGAGACTGATTTCTATGTGAGTCCAGATGACTGCGGCCGCATGTATGCTGAAGAAATCATATAAGAACAGCGAGCTGGCCGTTAGACTAGCCAGCAGTAGCCTAACGTTGTGAGCGTCAGTCGCTGGACCAGTTCCATTAGTCACTCGTTACGATTCTTGAATTAGATGCAGTAGAGAACGGCCATCAGATAGGCTCGACTGCACTCGCTAGCTTCTGACCTATTCGGCGTTCTGCCACTACAGTGACCGGTGCTCGACCCAGATCATGTCGAGAGCCGTGTCAGAAAGTGGCTGTTTACTAGTTTCCACCTTTGCTTCGCCATCCTGTAACCTATCTGAAAGACGCTGTAGCAAATTTTGCGTTCAAGCTTATGCAGCACAAGCGTGGAATATCTGGCGGCAGCGCGCATTGCGTGGCCTCCGACAACTTCTGCGACAGTCTGTTCGCCGCAGCCCTATCTGAAAGGCATTCTGGCTCTTGCCGATGGCCCCTCAGAGCGAATCAGGAGAAGGGGATCGACAGTAAGATCAAGGTGATCAAGCGCGTCGCCTACGAAAATCGAGACGACGCCCATTTATTCCTCAAAATTCGAGCAGCCTTCCCCGGAGTTGGATCAAGGACCCAAAGTTCCAGCGCTCAGCGCAGCCGAAGTTTGCTGCTGCTAAGCTCGTATCTGGAGCCCGAATCTGCATCAAACTTAATACCGCCCCGCGTAGCGAGCAGGACTTGGCGTTCGCGATGGTCCACTTGGATGAATTTCACGCCGCCTCGCGACCCTGCGTCTGTAATATGGGGCGCGGGGTCGGCGCGGGTAATTTGTGGGCGTTCACGCCGCTGTGTTAACTGAGCCAGTCTTGCCCCAGGATGCTCTTGTTCGCTGCATTGAACGCTCCCATTGAATGTCACGATCCCCGCCTCGGTCTGTCCTGCAAATGTCATTGTGGCGTTCATATACAACTGCTCGGGGGACTCGCTCCAGACGTGCGCTTGGATGCCAGCGCCGGTTGAGCGTGTCAGTTCGGTCGAAGCAGCGGCCGTGACGAACGACCTCGACCCATAACCCGGCGCACCGATTGACGGTGCCGGCCGGCTGTTCAACACCTGGCCCTGCGCTACCCGCCGCGTGGAGTTTCGAGTTGCAGTCGGCCCAAGGGCAGGCACACAACCAGCCTTCGCTTCGCGCAATGGTCGAGCCGTAAGCGCCTTGAAGCCTGCGACCATGAGCTCCTGCCGCATAGTATTTCGCTCCCACGCGATACCGCGGTTGTAACTCACCTCGGATTTTCGCTTTTCGACTTCCTGTCTTTCTTGGCGTGCTTCGCTCTTCCACTGACGTGCAATATCTTCTTCGCGAACCTGATAAGCCGTCTTCTTTGCAGATGCGGATAGTTCGTGAAGAGTTCTCGCGCCGATGCCAGTAGAACCGTGGCGCTGTAACTGGAGCTGATTCAGCGGCTTCTCGGCAAACTGTCGAGACAAGATGATGTCCTGGGCCAGGTTGGCGCGCCGATATTGGTCGATGCTCAGCAGCGGTGCTTCCGACGAACGCGCTAGGTCCAAGTCCTCCGGAGCACCCATGGCAGTTGCCCAGCTCATGGCGTTGCTTCTAGCATTCCGCTGGCACTCTGCCTGTCGTTTAATGTACTCGCGAGCCTGTACGGATCCGTTGGCCATGAGGTACCTATGCGTGCATGCCGCATCGTAGACGATACCGAGCAGTATCTCAGCGCCGGGCCTGAGGGAAATGGTGGCGAGTGCTGCCATCGCATTGGGGTAGAGGTCCCCGCCCGAACCATCGCGGATCATTGCGCTATAGCCGTCATAGACGTGCTGAATGCCATCCACTCCCTTGGCCTGGAGAGCCTGTCGAGTGGGCAGAAGTAGGCGGGCGATGTGCGCCAGCGGAGCCACATGGTCTGAGCGGCCTACGCCAGTGCGGGTGGCATTCGATGCCAGTTCGACCGCCTCGGCAAGCTCACTCGATCCGTCGCCGCACAAGCGTTCGGCAGCATTTCCCGGCGCGTCCGCGGCAAGCGATTCAAGCACTTCATATATTCTTTCTGCCGTAGCGTTGGCCTGACTCGCCCAGCCTGCCCGGCGGAAAGTAACTGCTCGCCCCAGATCCTTAAGCGCTCCGCTCGACAAAGGCGACATATCGATTTGCGCAAGATCCATCCCGTCAGCTCCCTGCGCAGGGGCCAGTGGACTGACAACCGAATCCGTCGCAAGCGCCTCAGGGAAAATTGCCAAGCACGTAGCGCCCCTATGTTTAGTAGAATAGAACTTTATTCCTATGCACCCACTCGAACGCATCAGTGCTGCAAGCTTCTGCGAGAGGGAAGGCACCCCCATTTCGTTCGGCAAGAATGTCCATCCGCCCGCCAAGGCTTCATTGATTTCCGCCACTGAAGCTGTGAGCTTTTTCGCCAGGAAGGCGATGGCGGTCCGGTTGGTACAATCAAATACTCGATCAACCTCGGTTCTAACTGGAAAGAGAACGTAGCCCGGCACAGCGTCGGCCGGAGCCGGGCAGTCCAGCCGCAGGTCGCATATTTCCCCCGTTACTTCGCAACGGGCTGTCATCGGGCTGTCTGCTAGGTAAAGTGCCGCAAAGGGCGAGGCGCGGGAGCCAACAACTGCGTGCGCACCGGGGTTGACTCGTCCGCCGACTGTTAGGACGCTTCCAAGCGCTGATAAGGGCTGCGTCGCGAACTCTTTTCTGACATGCCTCCACGATATGGATTCGATCCTCACCAGTTGCTCGTTGGGAATGCTGATTTTCGAAATAGTGCGGAGCACGCTATGAAGCGAACGCCTTGAAGCGGAGTTTGGGAGGGCAGAACGATCTGCTGTTGCGCCGCGCGATGTTACATCGGCGGGGCTAGCCGGCATGTTGGAAAGGGGCCGGTTTGCTCCAGATAGTAGAAGGTGGCGCAGGGCAGAGTCGGAAGCGGTATTCAGTATACCTTGAACCGCGTTGCTCAGCGTAGAGGTTTGTCGGAGTAAATGCGTGCCTGCGGGGCTGAACATAGGCTGACCGGCGTGGACCATTGTGGAAGGTGGCTGTCAGCTTCCGTCCATCTTTCACAGCACGCCGTGAGCCGGATCAATGCGCGCGCCCTGACGCTGCGCTAGGGATAAGCACGCAGGGTGGTTCCGTCAGGCTGTACGAACACGGCGGCCATCCCGACGCGTGGATACGCCTGATCATTGGGAACGATGACGTCGGGCAGCTCTCCGTAAGGGGTCGGGAACCTAGCGGAAGCATAGCGCCACGTGCCGATCTCTAGCGTGGGGTCGACATCGCTCCAGTCTCCATCGCAGATCATCGTGCCTCCACGTTAGTCCATGGCCACTTCCCTGATGATGTCGTGCTTGATCGGGATACCTCCGAGCTGGAGAAGATGCTGGCCCGTGCCAACGAGTATACCGATGGCATCTCGCGTGAGGTGGACCGCCGCTTGGACAAGATGGACAAGCGCTTTAACCGCATGGCCGCCATGACCACCGCACAGAGTGCGATGGCCATGAACACGCCTGCCTCAACACCTACAACCGCCTCGGCGCGGGCGTGGGCTACAGCGAGGGTGAATCGGCCATGGCCGTGGGTTACCAGCGCGTGTTGAACGAGAAGGGCTCGGCCAACTTCAGCCTCAATGGTGCCTTCACCAGCAATGGTGAACGCAGCATGGGCGTGGGTGTCGGTATTGGCTGGTAGTTGATGCTCAGTTGCCGTGCGCGAGGGAATGGATTGCCTCGCGCACGGCGATCACCCCATGCCGCCGGCTGACGGCGCAGAAATGGCTCAAGTGCGCCTTCTCGCGGAAATCGCACTACCTAGAGCTCTCAGTACGCCTTGTCCGGCTTGGCAGATCGCGCAAGACCAGCCTAGGGAAGCTATGACTCTACGCGCGTCAGTGTGCTTTTGACACCGCAGACTATTCGCTTCTGGGGCTACCCATCCGCTTGCGACATCTCCCTGCACGAGGTACCAATCGCCATCTTAGGACTGAAGACGCAGTGGCCTCGTCGGTAGCGCATAGCCATCCTCTATGCCACCAACCAGGCTAGAGCGCCAGTTCCGTCTCAGAACGTGTTACGAAAGGCGGACAATGAACATCAAGCACACACCGCGCTCGGCCATCGTCGCAATCTGCATGCTGCTCGAGGGGTGCTCATTTGGGACGCCTAGCTGTGCAGACAAGGTGGCGATCGAAGTACTTGAAGAGGCTATAAAGAACGAAGTCGGCAAGTACGCTGATCGTAACAACTTGGACGCCTTGGATAGCTTCCGAACCCTCGGCGACACTTATAGTCTCTCTCACATCCGCATTCTCGAGCACGACAGAGAGGCTGACAGCTTCAAATGTGACGCCCGTATAACGTACCAGCTCAATGGCCGCGAGCGCGCTGTGGACTTCCTATATCGAGTGGACACGGATCAGAGCGATGGCGGTGTCGTGGTTGAGTACGAACTGAAGATGCTTAAGCCGATCTACCATTTCTTCGCGGCCGGGTGAGCTCAAGGCGGAAGCATGATCGAACGGGCAGATCGACTGACATCGACCGTTAGGCACATTGGTGCGGTATTGCTAGGCAGAAGCTGGCTAGAGCTGGTGGAAATTGATAGTACGAGCCGCTGTTCGAGCTTGGTGCAAACAGCTACGCGCTGCTAAACCGCTGCAATCAGAGCGTTACGGACCGATAGCAACATGTGTCGCAATTGACCCCATGCAAAGCGGCTGCCTAGAAAGGCACAGTCGCTCAGATCAAGGCGTGTCCCGGACGGGCTCAGGCCCAGTGTTCACTGAGCTGCCTTGGCGTGTGAAGCTTCTGCTACTCTTCCTGTTGAGCAACCGCTATCACTACCCAAGACTTTGATATGGCACTTAATTCGCACACTAATTCACCAGCGATCGATCACGCTTTTGGCTTCAACTCAAATGTGTCCGTCCATACCGGCACCTTGTCCGAACTGACTAAGTGCTTGGAAGTTGAGCTGGAGAAGGACAACGGCGAGGCTGTCAACTCACGAACGCTCAAGCGCACGCTGGATTTTTTGCGAACCTCGATCGGGCTTGATATTTCATCCAGCAAGCAGCCACTTCCCATGTCAGTCCTTAAGACCGTGCGGCTGTTGTTTCTTGCGGATCTGCGTCATAGCAGGAATGTCCTGAACCTGCTAGCGCCTCCTGGGAAAGCTGGCGATGCCACAATGGAGTTTGCCTCCGTGACCACGATCCCGCGCGATCTCGACGCCGCTGATCTGATACAGGATCTCTGTGAATCGTTGGCGCTGGAGATCGATCGATCAAAGCTGAACATGCAGTCTCGACTGCTGAGGGCTCAGCAAGACCATTCTGTCGCCGAATCGCTCCTGCTTCTAGTGGAACGCACGAATGATGAGGTGTCCCGGGTCTTGCAAGAAGCGTTTGGCTCAGATGAGAGAGCGCTTGCCGATTCCTTCAGGTCGATGACCGAATCGCTGAACAAGTTCCGCGTACAGATGAGTGAGCAATCAACGCCTGCAGCCAACGAGGCGATGTACGTATATCTCCAAACTCTCTCATTCCGGCACTTCATCCAGCACTACCCGAGCCACCTTCAGGCAACGCGGGTTCTCGGTGAAATTGGACAGATTCAAGACGAGGCAGACCAGTTCTGCATGGCGGTGGCCCAGGGCGCTCAGCACTATCACGGCCCAGCTAGTCGCGTGTTCTCGCTCAATACACACCACTACCTGCTGCTCGAGCATCCAGATGAGCTGTGCGCGCTCGTCGTCAAGGCCACCGGCATCCAGACGACGGTCAGACAGCTTCAAGGTCATTGCGATCGCGTCAGATCCCTACTGACATCGTACGCCTACCGATCCTTTGACTGCACGGGTCGTGATGCAAAGGTGCTGACTGTATTCGACGTCGTAGCAGCATTCTGCTCGTTCCGCTACCAGCAGGCTACCGGCATGGAGTACAAGCCGTACTGGTTTGGACAGACAGACCAAGGCAAGAGTCCACAGCGACTGTTTGATAAGGGCTTGGATGACAAGAAGCCATATCAGCACCAGGGTGTGATGCAGGTCTACCTCAATCGCTTCTATGAGTACCAAGCAGCATTCACAAATACGCTCGGAAGCTACAGCAGCTGGATGGACTACCAGATGGCAGCGCTCCGCGCGTATCAATCGGTTATTGATCTAAAGGATATCTGCGCATTGACTGCCGGCATGAGCGCATTGAGCTTCCACTGCGTAGACCTTGCAAAAGATTTGGTGATTGATCACTACCGAAACCGCGGATAAATTCTTACACCGCCAGTCCTATGTATATGGAGGCGGTGGATTGAGTTGGCAGGATAGAGAGAACGGCTTGTCCTGAGAGGCGTTGTAGAGTAGCGCCTCTCAATGGAAATTAAGGTCTGACAGTGTAGCGGCCAGTCATACTGCGGTACCTACAGGCGGCTGTAGCACGCGCACTTACCGTTTCTCAATCTAGCCACTCTAAACAGTATACCGCCCTACTCCAGGCCGACAAGATCAATCTTGTCGGCCTTTTTCGTTTACGCATAGAGAAAGGGTGATACAGCAATGGCGAGCTTCCACTACAGCATCAAGAGCGGTAAGAGGGGCACCGCTCGTAGACACAGCGGCTACATCCAGCGCGAGGGTGCGCACAGTGATCGAGAGGACCTGGTCCACGCCAGTCATGGGAATCTCCCGCGGTGGGCGGGAAACGATCCGAAGACGTTCTGGAGCATGGCCGATCGTCATGAGCGGGCCAACGGGGCCGCTTACAGGGAACACGAGATTGCGCTTCCCAGCGAGCTAAGCCGCCCGGAACTGATCGAGCTGGCAGAGCGCCTCGCTCTGCGCTTGGCTGGAAAGAAGCCCTACCAGTACGCGATCCACGCGCCGGAAGGTGCGCTCGGAGGAATTGAGAATCCGCACGTACACCTAATGTGTTCTGACCGTGTTCCGGATGGAGTCGAGCGGTCACCGGATCGAACCTTCTCGCGCTACAACCCGACCCGTCCCGATCAAGGCGGCTGCAGGAAGGACAGTGGAGGTAAAATCCCCATCGAGCTGAGCCAGGAGGTCACAGCTAGGCGCAAGTTGGTGGCCGACACCCAGAATGAGATGCTTGCTGAGTGTGGACACGCCACAAGGGTCGATCATCGCAGCCTCCGTGCGCAGGGTATCGGCCGACAGGCAGAGCGCCACTTGGGACCGCTGATGGTCAAGGAGATGGGCGAGGATGAGAAGGCCCAGTACGCGGCCTATCGCGCCTGTCACGATGCAGATGCCCCTCCCCCGGCTGATGAAGAATAGCGATCCTGCGACAAAATCGCACAATCGCTCATCCTTGGACCTTGCCGTGGCTTAGAACGGGTCGTCTAGGCGAACCGGGGGAGTCGAGTGCCTGCCCTCGTCTCCCCCGGCCTGCGGTCATTCTACAGCGACATCTGATGCTGGTTGAAGAAGTGGTTCATCAGCTGCAGATAGCACTTGCGGTCCCTGGACCCCGTCCCGATAGTCACTGCTCCGCGCATCTGCAGCAGGTCCAAGGCGGCCGTGAGGCGGTCACGCTTTCTAACCGGACCGTTTCGCAAAACCTCATTGCGCGGAACCCACGTGTCGGACGACGCTCCGCGCCAGATCCGCGTCTTGAGGTAGTACGCGACAGCACGGGCATCCATCAGATCCTGCGGCGCGGCGTTCTCGGGCGAGAACAGGTTCTTGTACTCGCTCTCATGCCACTTCACGATCTCGAAGGCTCGATTGAGGGTGTCGACCGTGATCGGGCCCGCCTCCGCCGCAAAGTAATGCATGGCGGCTGCCAGGCGCGCCAGGATCTCCATCACCTTGGCAGCAAAGTCATTGATGTCGCTCAGGTACTCGCCTTGACGCAGCAAGCGCTCGGTCTCCTGCGCCAATTCGATCCAACGACTCTTCGCGTCGTAGCTGAACTCAATCACTTCGCGTCCAATCGGACCCAATTCGATCTGCGTGCGGTACCGGTGCAAGAGCACGCGGATTCTTTCCTGGAACACCGGCAGATGGTCCCAGATCGGTTCGACACCACTGACCATGCGGAAACCCATGTTCGACTGTGGCCAGCCCACCAAGTAACGCGCCCAATGGCCGCTGCCCTTTGCAACCGAGCCCTTTCGGTCCAGAAACGCCTTGAACGGTTCATGCTGGGTCATGATGCTGACCGACACGCGCGGATTCAGGGCCAGCAGGTTCTCTTCGGCACGGTCACGCATGAGCACCCCGGGCGAGTCCCACAGTCGGTTCAGCAGGCCCAAGTGCGACATCGCCTCGCTTCGAAACAGTACGTGTCCTTCGTCAGTGCTGATCGCAATCGACTCGCCATCACCCACCAGCGCTTCGGTGATCGCTTTACCAGTGATCTCCTGACGCATGAAGTAACGCAGACGGGGTTCGATCGGCTTACAGCGGCCGTGCTCCAGCAGGCGAGCTTCCAGCTCGTCGCTACCCTGGCCACGACTGATCACTCGCGCAATCGCGCTGCGCAGCCCCTTGTTCTTAGCCTCCCAAGCACCGAGTTCGGCTTGATGTGCGTCCTTCTTCTCCTTGTGGGAGGCCACTGCCTCGGTGTCAGCTTCCCGGAAGGGAGCGAACAGTAGCGAGGACACCGTCGACTTGCGCTCGCCTGATTCGGCGATGATCAGCAGGTTCTGAGACACGGGCCGGACCTGCCCCGTGGGCAGCTTGACGTCGATCAGTCCCTGACAGGCCATGGAGATGGCGTGGATCAAGCTCATGCCGATCAGCGCGTCCGGGGCTTGAACGTTGCGGGAAACCTCCATACCCGCATTACGCGCCACTGCCAGGAACGCGTTCATGGGATAGAGGGGCGCAATCCGTCCGAAGGAGGTGATCATTCGATCTCTCCCTGATCGCTCGGATCATGGTCGCCATGGGGACGCCCGCAGGCGGTGCAGGTCAGGACATCGCCGGTCTCCTTGCGACGCTCGCGCTCGGCGTTCAGCAGCTTGCGGAACTGGGCTTGATTCAGTTTGTGGCTGTAAGCGGTGTTGAAGCGCTCCATAGCCAGCCGCTTGCGCATCCGCTGAGTCAGGTGCTGCTCCAGCACCGGGTAGGCTTCGCGGAAGTCTACCTCAAGCTTGCTCTTGCCCGAGGTCAGATCTTCGGCCAGTGCGCGCGTCAGCCGGTCCAACGGGCTATGGGCACTGCCGAGGGTGTCGATGAGATTGCTCATGCTCACAGCCCTCCCTTGCCAGGGCGGAACTTGGCTGCGCGGCCCTGCAACCAGGCGATGGCCTCGTGGGTCCAGTAGAACTTCGGCGAGTTCTCTCCGTCGTAGAGGGGGACACCCTTGGGAAAGGACGGGTCTTCCTTCATCAACACGTAGGCCTTGCTGCGGCCGACCGGGATCACCCGGAGCAGTTCCTTGAAGCTCAAGGCAGGGCGGTCCCGCAGGCTTTCGGGCAGGTAAGCCAGGGCTGCATCGGCGTGGATGGTGGTGGTACAGTTCGGCGTCGGCGCCGAACGCGACTGGATCGTGTTCATCATGGAAACCTTCTTGTGTGGATAGGAAGGAGTCCGGCCGGATTCCCGACAGGCTGTGCGCCCGTCGAGATCCATTTGATCCGCTGGCGGTTCCAAACGGAACGTTCAAAAATTCAACGTTTTCGTTTTGCACCTTGCCGGCACGAGGAGAAAGCGTTCCCGAACGCTTTCGGATCGTCGCCTACCGCCTTCGAGACGCTCCGTGCCTTATCACGAGCGATAGGCTTTCGGTGTCGCCTCTGTCCTGACGATAGCGATTCGTCGGGCAGGGGGTCTCCTCCAAACTGAGGTGTAGGCGGAGCATCCCTTCCGGCGGGAACCTGAGTGTAGTGGCATTCGCTGCGCTCAACACCCAGCGTTGCCCTGCCCTGACGTGGCGATGCTCACGCGACTGGGTTGGCGTGAAGGCGCCCTGCGCAGCGCGTGCCAGCCTAGCCATTTCGCCCTGCCAGTGCAGCCCACACAAGGGATCCCCCCTTGTCCTGGAACGTCATTCCCGAGCCTTTACCGATCGTACGAGGGCGGGGACGGAGTGTGCCCCACCTGAAATGCGTTCAGGAACGTCAGAGCCGGTATCAGGCAGGGAGTTAGTAATTTTACTAACATTCGCCGCGTCTCTACTCCCGAGAAAAGCTGTCCTCAGAGTACGCCCATGCGATCCCTTGCCTGTCCCCACACCTTCGCCACACCTGTCGGCCCGGCCGTAATCGACGGTCCTGCCAAGTTCGTGCCTTTGGCTTCGGCACGCGCCAGGCTCGGCTTCCCGTCGCCTGCCGATGACTTCATGGCCGATGCGATCGACCTGCATCGGCTGCTGGTGCGCAATCCGGCCGCCACGTTTCTGTATAGGGCCGATGGCTGGTCTATGAGTGGTGCTGGGGTCAGCGACGGGGACATCCTGGTAGTTGATCGATCGGTCACGCCCCAAGGGGGCGACCTGGTCATTGCCGTGTGGGACGGAAATCAACCTACCTGCAAGGTGCTTCAGCTGTTCGAGCAGCACTTGGAGCTGCATTCGGCCAATCCGGACTTCCCGCCCGTCGTGCTTGAGCATCCCACTGAAGTCGAGGTGTTCGCCGTAGTGGGCGTGGTTCGCCAGGTGAAACGACGAGGTCCGCATGTTCGGACTCGTTGACGGCAACAATTTCTACGCCAGCTGCGAACGCGTTTTTCAGCCTGCGCTACGCCGCGTGCCCCTAGTGGTGCTGAGCAACAACGATGGCTGTGCAATCGCTCGCTCAGCCGAGGCCAAGGCGCTGGGCATCAAGATGGGGCAGCCCGCTCATGAGCTCAAGCATTTGGTGCGCCGGCATGGGCTGCAGATGCGCTCGGCCAACTTCGGTCTGTACGGCGATATGAGTGCTCGCGTTGTATCGATCCTGCGAGAGGCTGCGCCCCGGGTGGAGGTGTACAGCATTGATGAGAGCTTCATCGATCTGGAAGGTGTGCGCGACCGCAAGCAGTTCGCCCGGGATCTGAGGCAACGCGTGCACCGATGGACCGGCATTCCTAACTGTATTGGCATCGGGCCCACTAAGACGCTGGCCAAGCTGGCCAACAAGGTGGCCAAGGGCGCCGACGGCGTGATCGACCTCGGGGACATGGCCTACTGCGATTCAGTGCTGCAGAGCTTTCCTGTAGGCGATCTCTGGGGTGTTGGCCGCAGACTGGCGCCGCGGTTGCACGCCATGGGCATCAGCACAGCCGCTTCGCTACGCGATGCGCCGGCTGATGACATCCTGGCCGCCTTCGGGGTGACGCTTGCGCGTACGCAGCGCGAGCTGCAGGGGCACTCCTGCATGGGGTTGGAAGAGGTGGAGCCTGACCGCCAGCAGATCATGGTCAGTCGATCTTTCGCTGACCGAGTGGAGGAGCATGAAGCGGTAGGGCAAGCCCTGGCCACTTTTGCTGTGCGCGCATGCGAGAAGCTACGTGCCCGTGGCCTGGTCGCAGCCGGCGTATCGGTTTTTGCCCAATCTGATAGGTTCCGACCGGAGCTTCGGCAGCACAACGCCAGCAGGACCGTCGGCCTGCCGGCTTCCACCGCCGACACTACAGTGGTCCTGGGAGTGGTGCGAGAATTGATGCGCGGACTTCTACGCGACGGGATCGGTTACAAAAAGGGCAGGCGTGGCGCTGCTTGACCTGGCTCGCCCCAATGAGCTCCAGGCCGATCTATTCGGGCCCTCGGTGGTCGGCAATGATCAGCTGATGGCCACGATGGACCTCATCAACCAGAAGTTTGGGCGCGGCACGGCCGGCATGGGAGCATCAGGCTGGCAAAGGCTCCCCGCCTGGGGCATGCGGCAGCACTTGCTATCGCCCAACTACACAACCTCAGTTCATGAGATCCCGGCCGCTCGGTGCTGAGCATCAGACCCACCGATGCAGCTCGATCCCGGGAATGTTTCAAATATTCCCTGTCCGATTGCTTGCCTGTTCGGGCACTCGGGGCACTTCAAGATGGCGCCTCCCGACACGGTAGTACGCCCTCCGGATTCGCTGGCAGTGAACACTTTTCCACAGGCCCTACAACAGGTTTGGATTTGGGTCACCTTGACGAGCTTATTCCGGTCGGCACTCTCGCACTCGACATCGAGCAGCCTGAACCGGCCGGTACCCCCCTCCTCCACCCGCTTTTGTACGAGATGCGTGCGTTGACATGTCCGTTGTCGCTTTTGGCCAAGGTTGGCCAATCATCCGGACACTCAGAGATAGAAAGAGTGTTTCCATCCTCACGCAGCCGTGAAGGTTCCCGGCCTTCGCTTCACTTCGTCGCAGCGCCTAAGCAATATCGGCGCGCAAACCGAGTAGGCAGTCACGCACTTTCAGGGGGATCGGTGTGTTGAGATCTGTCGCGTATCGAAGCTTCGCCTTCCCAAACCTCAGCCAGGTCCAGCTGGATCGGATTGTCGCCGGTGCGCAGCGCTTCAACCGCATGGCGGGGGTGATCGGTGCGATGTTGTTTGATGGCGCCCGGTTTCTTCAGTACATCGAGGGTCCCGATGACGGTGTCGAAGGGGCCATTGGTCGTATCAGGGCAAGCGAGGACCACTCGCGCCTGCATGTGATTGGCGATTCAAGGGTCAGCGCCCGTCGATTCCCATTCTGGGATATGACCTGTCTGATGCAGCCTAATACCGTCTTGGATCGCCTCTTCGTTGCACCGTGGGGAGATCAAGACCATGCACAAAGCGACAGCGGAGAGCCGGTTGGCGGCCTGCTGCTGCTGAAGCAGCTTCTAGCCGAGTAATCCGCCGCGCCCGCACGATGGAAAGGTTTAGGCCCTTTCGCGCGGTAAACGATAAAGAAAAAACGGTGTCTGACAGCTGGCAGGGGGCCTACAGCCCCCTGCCAGTCCGCCATAGGCTGGCGCAGAACAGCACGCTGGTGGACTTCATCGCCATCCGCTAGAACGGAAGCCAATCGTCACAAACCACCAGGCCATCGAGCCTAGATGCGAGCTGTTCGAAGTAGACGGCCTCTTTGATCAGCCTATCGGCCACCCGCCGGCGGCGGGCTCGATCCCGCCAGCCGCCACTCGGATTTAAGTCCAATGCACTGGCCCGAGCCCAGAGTTCCGAGGCTCTGGCCCTTGCCCACGCCGCTCGCTGCTCATCTATCGTTTTTTTTCATTTCTGCTCCAGACACATGAAGCGGCCAGCCGATGGCTGGCCGCTCTTTGCCGCTCAGGCGGGGCCGTTGCCACTAGCTGCTTGCTCAGGGATGACGCCGATCTGCTTGGCCTTGATCTGGCTCGAGAGCAAGGCGCTGGAGACCATGTATGCAATGGTCGCCAATACGCCTATCCAGGCGTCAATGGACAGGTTGAACATCAGCCAGCCGCCATGGAAGGCCCAGAAGACAATCGGGGACCAGATACCGATGGCCTTGCGCAGCTTGACCCGGTTGACCACCACGTTGTTCTGGAAGTGAGGCAGCGGTAGCCGGTTTTTCTTGCGGCTGAGGTAGGCCCTGATCGTCAATGGGACCAGGAAGAAGGTCATCAGAAGGTTGTAGAGGATGACGCCCATGGTGTGTTGCTCCTTGTTGGTTGATCACTAGCTGCATCCCTCGTGGTGCGAGGGGGCATTGGGATAAAAGCGGCCTGCCCAAAGAACAGAAAACTTGACCAGACCCTCTATTTGTCAGATAGAGTCTGCCACGGCAATAGAGGCTTTGTCATGATTCGACGATCCAACGAACCCCTTTCTATCGGTGCCCGAGAACTCGCCCCGCGCCCTATTCGCCGCCCGTCTTGCCCAAGCACGGCAGTTGCGTGGGCTGAGCCAGCGCGCATTGGGGGACCGCATGGGATTGGGTAAGGACAAGGGGTCTTCGCGAATTAATCGCTACGAGCACCAGGTGACTGCCATCGGTTTCGACAACCTCGGCAACTTGGCTCAGCTGTTGGATGTGCCTGCCTCTTATCTGCTGGCATCCGATGCTCCGATGGCTGATGCGATCTTGGCTCTCTCCAAGGCCGATGAAGGCCAGCGAGACGCGCTTGCCAAGTTCATTTCGGCTCTCCTGGAAGACCCAAGATCGTTCGCTGTGGTTGATGTGCTTCTCGAAATGTCAGAGCAGGAACGTGCAAACGTGTTGGATCTCGTCAAAGGAAAATCGTAACCACTCAGGATCAATCAGACCGAGCGAAGTTGCTGACAGGTTCTGTACGATCAATGTGGAGAGCGGCCGAGCTACCGGGACTACAACATCCCTAACGCAGACATGGATAGCGCTTGGTCCGCTGTCACAACGAAGTGATCCAGCAGCCTGACATCGACCAGGCCAAGAGCCTCTTTGAGGCGTGCCGTAATCGCTCTATCGGCAGCTGACGGATCTGGGTTCCCACTGGGATGGTTGTGGGCCAGGATCACAGCACCTGAGTTCAGGGCCAACGCCCGTTGAAGCACGATCCGCGGATAGACATTGGAACCGTCTATCGTTCCGGAGAACAGCCGTTCGACCGCCAGAAGCCGGTGTTGAGCGTCGAGAAACGCCACCTCAAAGTGCTCCCGCGTCTCATGAGCCAAGCGAAGGCGGAAGAACGCACCACAGGTCGCGACGTCGCTCATGGCTTGTCCTGGCTTACTGGCTCGGCGCTGCAGTATCCGCAGGGCTCGGGCGATCGCCCGGTCATCGCGAAGCTGCGAGGCTGCCTCCATCACGGCGAACAGGCTACGGTCTAGAGGATCTACTCGGGCGTGGGCTCGCATCATCATCGACCTCCCGTCTCGCGGCCGCCGGCAATCCCCGCACGAGTGGCCGGCCTTGTCAGAGGCCCACGCGGCATCTTCACTTTTCCACTTCCTCCTACTGAGTCGGCGGTTGTCGCGGTATCGCAGCGGCCAAGCCTGAAGCCCAAGCCCGCCTTCCAGAGACCCCGTATACGCTGGGCCAGACCTTTAAATGAGTTCACCATCGTCGTTTCCTTTGTAGTTGGCAGCAGAAACGCACAAGGCCCGGACTAGCCGGGCCTTGTGCGTTCTGTATGTCGCTAGTTGGGGCAGGGATCCAAGAAGCTGCAGTTGATGCAGTTGCTTGGGGCGGTGCATTTCACCACCCCGGCCAGTACTGCTGTGGCTACCACCATCACGCAGTAGATCAACTCAATCTTGCTGTACGTCATCACTTGTACTTCCTCTAGGGCCGCCGACGGAGCCCTATCCGCAAGAACGCTCCTCTGCGTCCTCACTGTGGTAGTACAGGTTTAAAATTTCTTTGATTCCAGTCGATCTGAAGACCCGCTTGCAGATCAGGTCGACTTCACCTTGCGGACAGGCCTTCGAACGATTTTCTTGGCGCTCTTTTTGGCCTGAGCACTCGCCCCCTTACTCTTGGAGCCGAGCTTTCGTGTCTTCTTGAGCACAGCCTTGGCGGCCTTAGCCTGCACCTTGACTGAATTTGCGGCAGGATACTTCTCGCCGACGTTCGCAGCACTCCAAGCCCTGCCTTCAGCGGACTTAGCCCAAGCAGTGAAGACCTTCGGCGTCAGCCCCCTGCCCGTCCAAGTCTCGCCGGTAGGCAAACGGTACTTCGGAGCAACCTTGCCGAGTGTGCGTCCTTTGACTGACGACTTCGCAGGCTTCGCGGCTCGCGTGGGTGCGATTGCGTCGACATCGCCAGCGCTTCCCACCAGCTTCGCAAGCTGGCGCTGCTGAGCTGCCGTGAGGACTCCCGAGTACTTCTGCAGAACAGCGATCGCCTGCGGCACCTCACTGTCACGCTTCTCAACAAGCTTCTTCTGCGCTTCGAGCTGCTTGATCTCAGCGTCGAGTGATTTAAGAGTCGTCATAGCCACAGGCTTATTCCAAAGGAAGGGGCTCAAGCCTATATCTGCCGACACAATAAAGCCAATTGCGACAGTCAGCGCCCGGCGCCGCGCGGATTGTGGCATTTCAGCCTCAGAGTCGGGACGCAAGCACCGCTAGCATGCGCCCTGCGGCCAAATTGGAGCTCCGTCCGACCCCAATACCAACGATATAGGGCCACGACTCCATGCAAGGCCCGGCCAACCTTAGTGACAAGGTCTATGGAAAACGCCTCCCGGTCGGCTGCACAGGGCGGTTGAGCCTAGCGGGCTGGTGTTCGATCCGGCGGCGGAGTCGGGCATTGGGCTGCTGCCAGTCCGTGGTGCTGGTGGACCGCATGTCCGCTTCCCGCCGGGAACGGATCTCAGATTGGGCATAGCCGCCGCCAGGACGGTGGCTATGCACTATCGGCGTTCTTGGCTGAGGCCCATCCGTCTAGATGGCGTGCTTACGCAACTGCCAGCGACTTTTGCTTAGCCGTTCCACTCCTCAGCTTGTCCAAGTAGTCAGCCCATGCCTGCATCATCCGGCGTCGTTCTGGAAGATGCTCAGCACGGTTGTAAGCTGCTTTGATTGGATTTCGCTCCGCATGAGCCAATTGCCGCTCAATTGCATCAGAAGTCCAACCCATCTCGTGCAGTAGGGTGGACGCCATGCTCCGAAATCCATGACCTGTCATATCGTCAGTTCCGTAGCCCAGCCTACGCAGTGCCGCGTTGACGGTGTTCTCGCTCATGGGATCCCGCAAGCTGCGCACTGAAGGAAAGATGTACCGACCTTTGCTGGTCACTGGATGAAGCTCACGGAGTACCGTCATGGCCTGCTTTGATAGCGGGACGATGTGAGCGACGCCCATCTTCATCTTCTCTGCCGGGATGCACCATTGGCCAGTCTCGAAGTCGATCTCGGACCACTCCGCCCTCCTCAATTCGCCTGGACGGGCGAACACCAGCGGCGCGAGCCTGAGGGCGCACAGGGTCGTGAGCTGCCCCGTATATCCGTCAATCGCCCGCAGTAGCTCTCCAATCTTTACTGGGTCCGTGATCGAGGCATAGTGACGGTTCTTTGCGGTCTTCAAGGCCCCTCGCAGGGCGGCAGTAGGATCCCGATCAAGCCGACCGGTGGCCACTGCGTATCTAAACACCTGGCCGCAGATCTGGCGCAGTCGTTGGGTTGACTCAATCTTGTCCTGGGCTTCAAGCCGGCGGAGAACTGCCAGAACCTCTGCAGTGCTGATGTCCTCGATTGCGCGCTTACCCAGCCATGGGAACGCGTATGTCTCAAGCATCCACTTGGCCTTGGACCGTGTACTTTCTGCCAGGTCTCCCCTTGTCTGAAGCCACTCAAGGGCCACAGCTCCGAAGCGACCATCTGCGGACAACTGGGCCTTCAGCTTGCCCAGCTGCTTCTCCTCGGACGGATCCTTGCCATCTCGCAGCTGCGCGCGCGCGGCGTCGCGCTTGTCACATGCCTCCTTCAGGGTCACCTCGGGGTAGACCCCGATGGAGAGCAACTTCTCCTTGCCCGCATGGCGGTACTTCATTCGCCAGTAGCGATTCCCGTTGGGCATGACCTGCAGGTAAAGCCCTGCTCCTGCCGCAAGCTTGTAGGGCTTCTCCTTGCCCTTCGCGTTCCTTGCAGCCATATCCGTCAACGACTTATGGGCCATTGGGGGTACATCCTCCTATCTCTCTTGCTTGATTCCCCATGTACCCCCAATTGCACCCCCAGTCTGGGTGGATGCTCATGGACGGCCGGGGACAAAAAAGCACAAAAAAAACCCGCTATTTCAGCGGGTTGATTGTGCACCGTGGACATCCCTGGATGCCAGTGGATCGGAGGATGGTGCCGCTTATCCGAATCGAACGGATGACCTACTGTTTACAAGACAGTTGCTCTACCAACTGAGCTAAAGCGGCATGGGGTGCTGCGCCGGCGGCGCCTGGCGCGGCCGGGACCCGATTCTAGCGCAGTCGCGTGCAGTCCAGCGACCGTTGCTGTGCGGCGGCGCTGCGCTGCTGCACCTGGGCCGGCTCGCTGCCGCTGGCCAACTGCCCTTCCAGCCACCACTGCCCGGCTTCGCCGCTGGCCACCAGGCGCGGCTGGAAGCCGGCGGCCTGCACGGCAGCCATGCGGCGTTCAGCGCCTTCGCGGTTGCGGTACTGGCCCAGGGCAATGGCATTGGCCTCTTCGCCCTGGCCGATGATGTAGTAATCGCTCAACCCGGCGGCAACGATGCGCTTGACCGTGGCCTGCGCGTCATCGCGGCTGGCCGCGGCAGGCAGCAGCACGCGGTAGCGGGCACTGCCGCTGGCGGCCGGCTGTTCGCGCAGGCGGGCGGGCGCCAGCAGGGAGCCGGCGCGGCCCTGCGCGGTCACGGCGGCGGCGCGGTCGGCAAACGGCCCCAGCGCGATGCAGCGTGGCGGCGCGGCCGGCTTTTCAGGCGCAGGCTTTTCCTGCGCAGGGGTTTCGGCGACCGGCGGGGTCGGTGCGGCGGGCTTGGCCACGGCGGCCAGCGGCGCGGCGGCGGTGGGCTGCGGCGCGGCGGTCGGAGTGGGCGCAACAACCGGTGCGTCAGCAGGCGCCAGCGCGGCGCCCGGCGCGGCTTCGCGCGCTACCAGCGCTTCGGTCGGCGAGGCAGCGGTCTGTGCCACGGCCACCGCGTCGGTGCCGCCGGGCAGCCAGCGCAGTTCGGCCACGCCGCTGGGCGGCGTTGGCGCAGGCGCGCGCGTGGGTTCGGTTCGCAGCAGCCACCAACTGGCGACCCCCAGGTTGAGGATGGCCAGTACGACAATCAGGGCACGGGTCAGCATGCGCCGATACTAGCCTGCTGCCGGGTGCACCGCCCAGCGGGCCAGGCCATCGAGCACCAGCGACGGGTGGTAGTCAGCGCTCGGCAGCAACGGCATCAGCGCCGGTGCGCCGCCGCCATGCACCAGCAGCGCCGGCGGCATGCCCAGCAGCGTTTGCGCCTGCTGCGCGCTGCGTTCGATCAGCGCAACCGCTGCGCCATCGCAGCCCGACGCCAGCGCATCGGCGGTGTCGTTGGCGAATTCGCTGTAATCACCGCCCGTGGCCGGCAACTGCACGGCCCGCGCATGCAGGGCTTCGCGCATGGTGGTGGGCGATGCGGAAATGCGCCCACCGTGGTGCTGGCCGTTGCCATCCAGCAGGTCCAGGGTAAGCGCGGTGCCTACGCCGACCACCAGCACCGGCCGTTGCGCGGTGGCTGCCGCCAGCAGGGCCAGGAAGCGGTCCACGCCGAACTTTTCCGGCTTCGCATAGGCAATGCGCACGCCCGCGCATTCGGCGCTGGTGCGCACCACGCGCACCTCATCGAAGCGGCGCTGCAACTGGTCCAGCATTGCGGCGGTGAGCGACGGTGCGGCCACGCTGGCAACGAAGGCGACGCGCCCGCTGGGCAGGCTGTGCTCGGGTTGCGCGGCCATGCCTTCGGCGCCGTGCGCCCAGGCCTGCACATCGCCAGCACGGTTGCCCTGCAGCGGCGCGAACTTGAAACGCGAATTGCCCAGATCGAACAACCAATCGCTCATGCCGCCCTCACGCTGACTTCGCCGGCGTGCAGCGGGCGCTCGCGGCCATCGATGCGCACGCGCAGAGCACCATCGTCGGCCAGGCCCAGCGCGGTGCCGTGCTGCCATTGGCCATCCAGTTCCACACGCACTTCCTGGCCGGCCAGCATGTCCAGCGCGGCATAGCGCGGCAGGAACGGCGCCAGGCCATCGCGGTCGAAGGTTTCCAGCGCCGGCAGCAGGCGCGCCAGCACGGCGGCCACCACCTGGTTGCGATCCACCACGGTGCCGGCCAGCGTATCCAGGTCCACCCACGGCTGGGTGATCTCCTCACCGAAGGCAGGCGGCATATGCACGTTGATGCCGATGCCGATGACCGCGCGCGCCGGGCCGGCGTACTCGCCACCGCCTTCGGCCAGCAGGCCGACCAGCTTGCGACCGTCCACCAGCACATCGTTGGGCCACTTCAGCTGCGCCTGGGTGAAGCCCAGATCGTGCAGCGCTTCGGCCACGGCCACGCCGGCTACCAGGCTCAACCCGGCCAGACGGCCCAGGCCGCCTTCGAACAGGCGCAGCACCGACAGGTAGACATGGGCGGCCAGCGGCGAGGCCCAGCTGCGGCCACGACGGCCGCGGCCACCGGTCTGGCGCTCGGCCAGCAGCACGCTGACCCCGCGCACGGGCGCGCTGCAGCGCAGCAATTCGGCGTTGGTGGAGTCCACCGTCCAGGCCACCTGCAGGTCGTGCAGCAGGGCCTGGGCGTCGGCGGGCAGGCGGCTGCGGATGGCCTGGGGGTCGAGCAGCTCCAGCACCCGGGTCAGGCCGTAGCCCTCGCCCGCGCGCCCCTGGATATCCACACCAGCGGCCCTAAGTCCTTGAATCCGCTTCCAAATGGCGGCCCGGGTCTGGCCCAGCTCACGGGCCAGGGCATCGCCGGACAGGCGACCGGCAGCGAGTTTGGCCAGCAGTTGGCGATCGTCCACGGCAGTTTCCGTCAGGTCAGGCAGGAATTATGCGGGAAAGGCCGGGCAGGCGCCCGCCGGGGGGCTTCCACGGCGGGGCCGGGTTCGGGCTATGATCGGGAACTCACCTCCCCTTAACGTGGATGTCGTCAATGCGCCGTTATGCCCATTGCCTGATCCTGCTGACGATGCCCTTCGCGGCGTCTGCAACGGCAGCGCTCGATGACAGCCGGGGTGCCTGTGTGTATTCGGCCGGGGATGCCGCTTCGCAGCGCGCGCCCAGCGCCGCGCCCACCAGCGCGGCAGCCAAGCCGGCGCCGGTACGCCCTGCGGCCAGCACCACCACCGGCGGTGGCGGCGATGACGATGTGCTGCCGCGCATCCGCGCACCGAAGTGGCACAGCTACCTGCCGGGCATGTTCCGCTGATCAGGTCGTTGTTGCAGTGGCTGCGGCCGACGCCGCGGCCGATCGAAGATGCCCATTGGGATGATGCCTGCCAGCGCGCGGCGTGGCTGCGCGGCCTGGATGATGCGCGGCGCGCGCGCCTGCGCGTATTGGCCACGCGCTTCCTGCACGAAAAGACCCTGACCCCGGTCGGCGGGCTGCAACTGCAGGTGGCCGACGGCGTGCTGCTGGCGGCGCTGTGCTGCCTGCCGTTGCTGGAATTTGGCGAGGTGGGGCTGCAGGGCTGGTCGCAGCTGATCATCTACCCCGATGCGTTCCGCGTGCACCGCAGCCACATGGATGCGGCCGGCGTGCTGCACGAATGGGATGACGAGCTGATTGGCGAAGCGTGGGACAGCGGTCCGCTGATCCTGTCGTGGGCCGATGTGCAGGCCGACCTGGCCGCGCCGCACGACGGCTTCTGCGTGGCCGTGCACGAGATGGTGCACAAGCTGGATGCGCTGGACGGGGCGATGGATGGCACCCCGCCACTGCCGCGCGACTGGCAACGCGATTGGGCAGCCACGTTCCAGCAGGCCTACGATGCCTTCTGCGCGCAGGTGGATGCGGGTGAGGAAACGCTGATCGACCCGTATGCGGCCGAGGCCCCGGAAGAGTTCTTCGCGGTGGCCAGTGAATACCATTTTTCCGCGCCGGATCTGTTGGCCGAGGCACTGCCCGAGGTCGCCGCGCATCTGCGGCGGTTGTATGGCGCGCCGCCGGCGATGGTCGGGTGAATCATCGCCCAAGGCCAAGAGCAGTCGAGCATGGCTCGACTCTACAACGCAGCGGTAGCGGCGGGGATCACGGGCCCGGCGGCAGGCGTACTTCGAAGCGGGCGCCGTCCAGTTCGCTGGAACGGGCCACCAGCAGTTCGCCGCGGTAATCCTTGATCAGGTCCTGCACGATCGACAGACCGATGCCGTGGCCCTGCACGCGCTCATCGCCGCGCACGCCACGCTGCAGCACCTTGCCGATGTCATCCGGGGCAATGCCCGGGCCATCGTCGTCCACCGCCAGCAGCAGGCCGGCGCGGCGCGCGTTCGGCGCCGGCAACGGCTGGGCGGTCAGCAGCACGCGGCGCTTGGCCCATTTGAAGGCGTTTTCCAGCAGATTGCCCAGCAGTTCCTGCAGGTCGCCCGGCTCGCCGTGGAAGCGCGCCGCCGGGTCGATGTCGAATTCGCACAGCACGCCCTTGGCGGCGTAGACCTTTTCCAGGCCACGCACGATTTCTTCGGCGTTGGGTTCGATCGGCAGCGGTGCAGAGAACAGCTTGTGGCCCGACGATGCCGCACGCGCAAGCTGGTAGGACACCAGGTTGTTCATGCGCTGCAGCTGTACGTCCAGTTCTTCGCGCAGCGCATTGTCGCCGGCACCGCTGTCCATCTGCGTGCGCAGCACGGCAATGGGTGTCTTCAGGCTGTGCGCCAGGTCGGCCAGGGTATTGCGCTGGCGCTCCAGGTTCTCGCGCTCGCTTTCAATGAAGGCGTTGATGCTGTCGGTCAGCGGCTCCAGCTCGCGCGGGTGGCGTTCGCTCATGCGCTCGGTTTCGCCGCGCTGCACCTTGGTCAACTCGGTGATCACCCGCCGCAGCGGGCGCAGGCTCCACTGCAGGATGACCGTCTGCAGCAGCAGCAGGATCAGGCCGATGCCGCCCAGGTAGAACCAGACGCGGCTGCGGAACACGCGCAGCTGCGCACCCAGCGCGCGCGAGTCTTCCATCACGTAGATGGTGTACGGGAATTCGGTGGCCGGATCGGCGTCGGCGTCCCACACCAGGCCCAGGCCATAGCGGTAGACCGAGCCCTGGCTGCCATCGATCTGGATCATCGGCAGCGGGCCTTCGAACACTTCCTGGCGCGGCGCCAGCAGGCCACCGCCCACGGTGGGCAGCATGGGGCCTTCGGCGGACATGGAATTGCCCTTGCCGTCGGGCATCACCACCTGCAGGTACAGACCACTGCCGGGCACGTCGAAGCGCGGATCCGGCGGCTGTTCGCGGATGTACAGCGAACGGTCGCGGGTGAAGTCGATGCCGGCCGCATAGGCGGTGGCGTAGTTCTTCAGGCGCTCACGCAGGTTCGCCTTCGCCGTATCGGCGAAGGCGGCGTCGAGCGCGTAACCGGCCAGGGCCAGGAACGCGACCAGGCCCACGGACGCGGCAAACGTCTGGCGCGCCTGCAGTGAGCGCGGCCGCCAGCGTCGGAAGAACCACAGACGGCCGGACATCATGCTATCGCCAGGGTGAGCCGGCTCAGCCCTCGTTGCGCGGAATCGCGAAACGGTAGCCGCGGCCGCGCACGGTCTCGATCGGCTTCAGTTCGCCGTCCGGGTCCAGCTTCTTGCGCAGGCGGCCGATGAACACTTCCAGCACGTTGGAGTCGCGGTCGAAATCCTGCTGGTAGATGTGTTCGGTGAGGTCGGCCTTGGAGACCAGTTCACCGGCATGCATCATCAGGTATTCCAGCACCTTGTACTCGTAGCTGGTCAGGTCCACGTTGCTGCCGCTCACGCTGACCGTCTGTGCCGCCAGGTCCAGGGCCACCGGGCCGCATTCCAGGGTGGGCTTGCTCCAGCCAGCGGCGCGGCGCAGCAGCGCGTTGACGCGGGCCAGCAGCTCTTCCACATGGAACGGCTTGACCAGGTAATCGTCGGCGCCCTGCTTCAGGCCTTCGACCTTGTCCTGCCAGCTGGAACGGGCGGTCAGGATCAGGACCGGGAACTTCTTGCCTTCATCGCGCAGGGCCTTGATCAGCTCCATGCCCGACATCTTGGGCAGGCCCAGGTCGATGATGCCGACGTCGAACGGCACTTCGCGGCCCATATAGAGGCCTTCTTCGCCGTCCTGTGCTGCATCGACGGCAAAACCTTCGCGCTTGAGCCGGGCTGCCAGGGTCTCACGCAGCGGGGCTTCGTCTTCGACCAGAAGGATACGCATGAACTCTCCCTAGTGTGCTGGGTGTGGCCCGCAGGCCTGTGGGTACGGGGTGATGCGGCAACTATCCCTGTTCAGGGGTTATCGCCGCGTAGTGATGACATATCCGACCGCGGCGTGCGCGGCTGTGAACGTGCCGGGGCGGGATCGTCCATGTAGCGGACCCGGCCCCGGTCGTCCATGTATTTCACCCGGTTGATGTCACGACCATCGAACGGCACCCGCTCGGCGCCCAGGATGTGGCCGCCGGTGGTGCGCTGCACCCGGCGCACGGCGTCGGACAACGAGCGTTCGTCGCCACGGCCACCGCGGTCGCTGCGGTCCATCATCTCCGCCCGCCCGTGGTCGCCGCGCGGCGGCTGTTGTGCCAGCGCCGAAGACAGCGGCGCAGCAGCCAGCACCACGAAGGTGGCCAGGGCAAAACGGCGGTGGAAGGGAGCGGAAGACATCGAAGCGATCCTAGCCGAGCACGGCAATTTGTTCAAAAGTCGTAAATCCGGGGATCGGGCGCCAGGCCCGACCTTTACAAATCTTTTGCAAATTCTTGGTTTTGCGCAGTGAATCCGGTCTGAACTTTTCCGGGACCGCCTCCGCTTCGTTCATCTAAGTGAACATTCGGGACGAATCAACTGCGCTTGTCAAGTCAGGAATGTGACTGCAATCACGCTGCGGCGCGGTCGGCCTCGCGCTCGGTCACCGCCAGCGCCTGCTCGATGAGTGCCCATTCGGCGCCGGGGCGGTGGGCGCCCTCGCTCAGCACCTGGCGGAACGCGCGGCCACCGGGCTGGCCGTGGAACAGGCCCAGCAGGTGGCGGGTGATGTGCTTCAACGCCAGGCCTTCGTCCAGGCGTGCCTGCACGTAGGGGCGCAGCGCGCGCAGCAGGTCGCCGCGCGGGCGCAGCGGTGCGCCGGTGTGCAGCGCCTCCAGCTGATGCAGCAGGTAGGGGTCGTGGTAGGCCGCGCGGCCCAGCATCACGCCATCGACGTGTGCGGCCTGGGCCTGCACCGCGTCCACCGTTGCCAGGCCGCCGTTGATGACTACCGGAAGCGCCGGGCGCTCCTGCTTCAGGCGGTAGGCCCAGTCGTACTTCAGCGGCGGCACTTCGCGGTTTTCCTTCGGCGAAAGGCCCTTCAACCAGGCGTTGCGCGCGTGCACCACCACCATCGCCGCGCCGGCCTGCACCTGGCGATCGACGAACGCGGCGAACACCGCGTAATCGTTGTCCTCGTCCACGCCCAGCCGGCACTTCACCGTTACCGGAATGTCCACCGCCGCGACCATGGCCGCCACGCACTCGGCCACCAGCTCCGGTTCGCGCATCAGGCAGGCACCGAAACGGCCTGCCTGCACGCGGTCGGACGGGCAGCCGCAGTTGAGGTTCACTTCGTCGTAGCCCCAGTCGGCGGCGATGCGCGCGGCCTGCGCCAGCAGGGCCGGATCGCTGCCGCCCAACTGCAGGGCCAGCGGCTGTTCGCTGCCGTCGAAGCCGAGCAGGCGCTCGCGATCGCCGTGGATGACGGCGTTGGCGTGCACCATTTCCGTGTACAGCCGCGCGCCGGGCGCCAGCACGCGGTGGAACACGCGGCAATGGCGATCGGTCCAGTCCATCATGGGGGCGACGGACAGACGGATATCATTCAAATTCAACGATTTCATAGACTTACCATCAATACTGGCACCCGGAAGCGCCCCAAATTTCCCGATACTTCCCGTGTTTTCCCGCTCATCTGCACCATTGGTGTACCAGGCACGCCTTGGCACAACACGGGCTGGCACACCGATGGCGACACCGCAGAACCGCAACGGCCCCTTGCGCGCTATGGTGCGCCGCAAGGGCCACAAAGACCAAACCCGGGCCTTCCCTACCAAGACGGCCGCCAAGGCCTGGGCGGACCGCGTGAAGCGGGAACGCGCCTGCAGGAGAGCCTTTGCCACATCCCGGCCAGGCAGCGCATCGGCGGCGACCACATGTCCGCAGAGGGTCATTATCCCTGCTTGTTCGCCCGCGACCATGAACGTAGCGCTGGGCTACCTGTCGGAGCTGCTGAAACGGGCTGCCCACAAGAAGGGCGCGAAGCTGCTCGCGGACCCCGTCCCCGAGGTTCGGCCCGAGTCGTTGCACCGCGCGGTACTGCAACCTGAGAAATCACCCGAGGACTCTGTAGCGCCGGTTGCTTGAGTGCCCAGTGCCACGTCTGACTCTTCAGCGCACCGCCCAGCTCAGTAGCATGCGCGCCCTCAAAGAGGCCATCACATGGAACGGGACCGGTACTACTCGCTGCAGATCCTGCGCGGCCTGGCGGCCATGGCCGTCGTGGCTTTTTATTTGAGGGGGGCGATATCCAGTATCTGCCGGGGCCGGGGCTGCTTGACGGAATTGCCCTGTACGCCGATGCCGGCGCGGATCTCTTTTTTGTACTTTCCGGCTTCGTCTTGACCACCATCACCGCTGGCCACCGTCATGGGGCAACGGCGGACGATGCACTCAGACATATCCACCTTGACGTAATGAATCTTGTCTTTGCTTGCGCGAAAAATGCACAACATGTTTAGATCGCGGCTCATGGATGGACACAAGAGAGTCGTTGTGGACATGTCACCCAGGAAGCCACGCCAACCGGCATTCAAGGCAATGGCAATGGCAGTTCTTTTCGTCATCACCCTTCCCGCATGTTCAGGAGCAAGGATGAATCCGGTTTATCCGCAATCGATGGTCGAGCCCATCAGCGTTCAAGCGCGCTCAGCAACCGAGATCGCACTGCGCTACAAGGTCCGGCCTGAAAGCAGCCACTACTCCGGCGGCGTGGATTACGAACGCGTCGGCGACACGTTACGCGTGGTCATTGGACGCTGCGCAGTGGGTGCCCCCTGCGAACCCATGGCCAGATCGGTGATCCCACTGGATGACACGTGGCAGGCGGAAGTACACCTCCCCTACGATGGATCACGGGTGGTCGTTGTGCATTCCGACGGTGAGAAACAGGTCTATCCCTGATCACCGTGCACACGCAGGAGGATACGGATGTCTGATCAAGAGAAGCAGCCCCAAGAGCGCGTGGTACTGGGCATCCATACGAACACGAAGCCCGGTGCGCCCCTGATTGATGGGCACGCCTGGCTCACCATCACCCGTGACGGCAAGACCGAGGCCTACGGGCTGTGGCCCGCAAACCATCCGCGCTTCGGCAAGGAGACGACGCCACCCGCCACCGACATCCGTCGCGGCATCGAGGACAACTTCGACGCAACGGCAAGCCGATATTACGCTTTGTCCTCCGAACAGTTGCGCGAGTTCGAGGCAGCATCGCGTGAAAAGGTAACCTGGGGTTATTCGAATACCTGTGCATCATGGACCAGCGATACGGTGTATCGCGTTACCGGCGAGCGCGTGATCGCGTCCGAGATTGGTGGGCTGACCGACACCCCACTGGAAATCCGCGAAAGCATAGACGCACTTGAGCGACAGCAGAATACGTCCCGCGATGCCCCCGTGAACCTGTCGACGCACCGAAGGAACGTGGCTCGTCATCCAGCTCACTTTCCATGGAAGGAGATCGAGAGATGCTGCAGTCCATCCGCAAGGGCGTTGCTGGTATTGACCAGCAGCACGGCCGTGAGTTTGATCCAACCAGCGAACGCCTCTCCGCCAGTCTGTTGGCAACGGCCAAGAGCAACGGCCTGGAACGCGTCGATCACGTCGTGCTGGGTAATCCGCCTACCAACGGCTCTGGGCAGCGCATGTTCGTCGTGCAGGGCGAGCTCGACAACCCGGCACATCAGCGCGCATCGGTTGCGATCAGCGAAGCGATCAACACACCCGTGGAGGAGTCGCTCGCCAAGGCCGAGCAGATTTCGCAGGCACAGCAACAGATTGCCCAGCAAGACCACGCCCAAGAGCAGACGCGAGCCGCGATGCGCATGGGGTAGGAGTAGTCCACCGCTCATGCAGATGGCCACCCTTTCCCTGCTTTCTGCGATTACGGCAGCAGCCTGGTTCGCGGCGCCGGCCGTTGGCCGCCCACGGCCGGCGCCAACCGGCCGTGCCCAGCGTTCGCTGCAGGCCCCGCTGCTCTACTGCGCGCGCCCCTTCAGCTGCTCCTGCTGCTGGTCCTGCGCGCGCTGGTTGAACTGGCTGTCCAGTTCCGCGCTCTGCCGGGTGCTGGCTTCCACCGACTGGGAAACGGCCTGCTGGCGGTCCACGAAGGCGCGCTGCGCGGCCGGGTCGCCCAATGCGCCCTGCACCGCGAACAGCCCGCTGCCATCCGGGCGCGCGACCACATGGTCGATCTGGCGCATGCCGGCCACCTTGCTCTCGTAGGCCAGCTGGCCGGCGGCACGTTCGGTTTCCTGTGCGCTGCCGAACAGCGGGCACAGCCCGGCCTGCGCGCGTTGCTGCTGCAGCGCCTGCAGCTTTTCCAGGGCCTGGCTGAAACGCGGGTTCTCGGCATGGCCAGCGTCGCGCATGCTGGGCGCGGCCGCCGCAGCGGCAGGTTCGGTACGTGCCGGTTCGCTGCGCGCCGGATCGGTGGCGGCATGCGCCCCCGCCTTCACCGCAGCCGGGTCGGCCAGACGGGCCAGGGTCAGGCGCCCTGCCTTGCCGTCGTCGTCCAGGCCGTTGCTGGCCTGGAACTGCTTCACCGCCGCCAAGGTGTCCTTGCCGAAGATGCCATCCACGCCCAGTGCCGTGCCGTCGGCCGCGGTGTAACCCAGCGCCGCCAGCTTGCCCTGCAGCGCCTTGACCTCATCGCCGCGTTCGCCCTTCACCAGCATGCCGTCGGCCATCGGCGCCGGCGCTGCGCTGTGTGCGGCCTGCGCGGCGTCGGGGCCCTGCGCATGCACCTTGCCGCCCAGGGTGATGCGGTCGTTGAGCATGTCGCCCAGGTAGCGGCGGAACTGCTCGGGTTCCACTTCGATGTGCGCGTGCACGGCCTTGGTGCCTGCGTTCGACTGCTTCACCAGCGGCGCGCCGTATTCGACGAAGTCGCCGTTCTTGTACGGCGAGGACCCCACCGCGCCGTGCAGCACCTGGCCAACCAGTTCGCGCCGCGGATCGCCGGCGGGGTGGCTGTAGATGGCGATGCCGTTGGTCGGGTCCTTCAGGAACTGCACGTAACCGGCCACCGGCGTGGGGATCATCACGTCGCGGTTGGCCAGGCGGTCGGTCAGGATCAGGTCCTTGCGCACCAGCGGAATGCCGTTCCGGTCGCCGCTGGTGCGGATGTTCTCCATTTCGCCTTCCACCATGCCCGACTGGCGGTCGGCCTTGCTGGCATCGCCGGTACGCACGGCTTCGGCATTGGTGTTGGGATGGTGGATCTTCAGCAGGCGATAGGCCGCCTCCCCGCTCATGCCGTGGTCCAGCGTGCGGTTGCTTGTGACGTTGCCGTACGGTTCGACCACCGTGATGCGGCCACCCCCAGGGGCAGCGGCGGCAGCTGGGGCCGGTGCCTGCGCGTGGCTGCGCTCGGCCGCCGGCGCACGCGTCTGCGTTCCCGCGCCCAGCGCGGCCAGCGTATCGCGGCCGGCCTTGCCATCCTCCTCAAGACCATGCGCCTTCTGGAACTGGCGCACCGCATGTTCGGTGTTGCCGCCGAAATCGCCATCGGGGTTCAGCGCCTTGCCGTCCTTGCCGGTGTAGCCGGCCTGCGCCAGCTTCTGCTGCAGGGCCTGCACTTCGGCACCGCGCTCACCCTGCACCAGCACGCCGTCGGCCATCGCGGCGCGTGCGGCATGGCCGCCACGTGGGCGATGCAGCGGCTCGCCGAACGCCTGTTCGTAGGTCTTGCCCTGGTAGTCCTGCGGGTGGCGGTTGACCTGCTCGTACCGCGCCAACCCGACCAGATCCGCCTTTTCATTGAGCGTGCGTTCGCGCAGCGCAGGCCATTGCGTGGGTGAGCTTTCGAAGTGCCTTTGCACGTTGTCGTGCTTGTAGTCCTGCACCGCGCGCACGATCTGTTCGTCGCTCAGCTCGGACAGCTTGTAATCGTCGCCGTAGGCCGCCTTCAGGCCGTTGACGAAGACGCCCCGTGTCATGTTGCGGTACTGCACCGAGGTGCTCCACAGCGCGTCCTGCACCGCCGGGCCACGACCCTGCAGATCCACGCCCGCGTCCTTCAGGCGACCCAGCTGTTTGTCGTAGTAATGGTGCTGGATGAAGTCGTGCTGGTCACTGGCGAAGGCCCCCTTGTCGCGCTCGGCGACCTCTTTCCAGCGATCGTTGAAGGCCTGGGTGGCCGGCGTCAGGCCACGGAACTGGGCACCGTAGCGCGAGCCCGCCAGGTATTCGTCCACCCCGCCCACCGCGCTGGCGAACTGGTAGGTGCCATAGGACACGCCGCCGTGGTCGCCCCTGCCGGAGGAGATCCAGCCGGGCCCGCGATTGCTGGTTTCATAGCTGGCAGACGTCTGGCCGCGATGCCAGCCGTCGATCGCCTTCTTTGCGTCGGTCACCACGTCCATGCTGCAGGTCTCCTTACGGTAAGCGGTTCGATGGGATCAGCTCAGGGCTGGTGGGTCGCAGCGTTCAGCTGGTCCACGCGGTTGGCCACGCGGTTGATGCGGCAGGACTGTGCATCCAGCATCTGGCCCTGGCCGTCGGTACGCGGGTCCCAGCTGCAGTGGCGATCGGTGTCGGACCACCAGGCGGCCTGCGCGTCCATCCAGTCGTCCTTCTCCTTGCTGTCCGGGCTGGCCACCTTCGTTGCGACGATCTGCGCCAACCGGTCTTCCTGGTAGCGCAGTTCTTCATCGCCGCAGGCCTGCAGGGCGGGCGTCACGCCGTCGGAGGCATCCACGCAGGCGGTGTACTGCGGACGCAGCGTGGCCTTGTTGTACGAGTCATCCGGGCGCGCGGCCGGGAAGTCATCATCATCGGCGTCGGCCGACGTGGTGGTGCCGGGTGCAGCGGGCGCTGCCTGCGGGGCCGTGGCGGGTGCGCTGGTCGTGGCAGCTGCGGCCACGGGGGCAGCCGGCACGGCCGCATCCACCGATGTGTCCTTGCACGCGGCCAGCCCCGTGCCGACCGCCAGGGCGAGCACGAGCGCACCGGCATGGGCGGACAGCGCGCGACCGATGCACGGGAAAAGCGTCATTGCCTTCATTGCTCATTTCTCCTTGAAAACGGGATCACTGAAGACCCGGTGCCAGCGTGTGCGCCTGCAGCTCGACAGCACGGTTGGCGTAGCGATTGATGCGGCACGACTGCGCGTCCAGCCGTGCACCCACATGGTCACTGATGGGTGCGCAACGCTTGCCGGTGTCTATGGCCCAGAAGGCCTGCTCGTTCATCCAGCGGTCCTTGGCCAGGCTGTGCGGGCTGGCCATCAGGCGCGCCACCTGCACGTCCAGCTGCTTCTGTTGGTACGAAAACTCGGCGGCATCGCACGACTCGAGCGTGTCATCCATGCCTCGGGCTTCCTGCACACAGCGGGTGTACTGCGGGCGCAGCGAGGCCTGGGTGAAGGAGGCATCGCGTGGGCGGATGTGCGCCAGCAGGGCATCGGCGCGGTAGGCCACGCGGGACAGCCGGCACTCCTGCGCGGCCTGCAGCGCATCCACTGCGGCGTTGGCGGCCGCGGTGCAGTAGTGGTCGGTATCGCGGCGCCACGCCGCTTCGGTGGCCGCGAAGGCCGCGCTGGCCTCGCCATCCAATCCCGCCACGAGGGTGCCGGTCGTCGCCTGCAGATGCTTCTGATGGTAGGCCAGTTCTTCCCTGCCACAGGCCTGCAGGGTGCCCGCGTGCTGCACGCCTTCCACGCAGCGGAAGTAGGCCGGCCGCAGGCGCCCGGCGCTGTAGGACGCATCGGGATAACGGGCGGCGGCGGGCGCCTGCGCGGGGGGCGGCGCGGACGCTGCAGCCGACGCCGTGGGCGCTGCGGGCTGGCAGGCGGCCAGGGCCGTGCACAGCAGCAGCGATGCCACGCGCCGGCCGAGCAGCATCTGTTCGTAGCCCGTGCGGATTGTCGTTGCCAGCATCACCTGCGTCTCCCTGCGAGTGGACGGCAGCTGCCGTACCAGGCTGGGCCGTCCGTCGGCCCCATCACCCAGCCATGCTAAGGCAGCCTCCGCAGCAGATGCCTGACTGGATTCATGTTGCGTGAGGGCGGTCGCAGATCCCCGTTACAGGGGCAGCCGTGGCGGCGGTCGTCCCGCGTTGACGACCCGCCCCCCGGCCAGCCGCTATAGTTCGGCGCTCGCCATGGACTGGATGCGTAGAACAGATGAAGCAGCACACACGGATGAGCATGCCCCTGACCGCTCTGATGGTGGCCGCCCTGGCCATCGGCACGGCCAGTGCCGCGCCGGCCACCAGCGGCCTCAGCCCCATGTTCACCACCTGCAGCGACAACGCGCAGGGCGCGATCGAACAGGCGGCGTGCCTGTCGGCGGAAAGCACCCGCCAGGACCAGCGCTTGAACCAGGCCTACACGCAGCTGCAGGCCCGCCTGAGCGGCGACAACCGCACCAAGCTGGTGAATGCACAGCGCGCATGGCTGCAGTCGCGCAGCCGCGACAACGAGCTGGATACCGCCCTGTATGACAACTCGCAGGTGGGCAACCTGCAGAGTGGGCTGGACGATGTGCTGCGCCTGAGCACACGTGCCGATCAGCTGCAGAAGTACCTGCAACTGCTGGACTGAGCCGGCAGGGGCCGGGCGCCCACTGCAACGCCCGGCCTTCAATCCCTCAGCGTGCCCGCGGAGGCCCGGACTCGCCCGCGCGCGCGCGGCCGTGCCACTCGTAGTGGGTCTGCTTCCAGCGGCCACCCTCGGTGGCCACCCACTGCAGGGTCCAGGTTTCGACCTGGCCCCCCGGCCGTTCATGAGTCAGCGTGACCTGCTCGCCAGGCGCACCCGACGCGGGCAGCGGAAACCGCGCGCCTTCCACCCACCGTGCCGTGTAGGTCGCCCCATCCTGGCGCTGGCGCAGGGTCAGCGTTTCCGGGTCCATCATGCGGCGATTGGCGTCGGGCACACGGTCCAGCCAGTCAAGGATCGCCTTCGCCTCTGGCGTTCCCGCACGATGGTGGGACACGTGTTCGACGATGGTGGTCGTAGTGGCGGCGTCGGGCGCGGCGACAACCGTGGCCGGCAGTGCGGCCAGGCCGAGGGCCAGCAGCAGTGGCAACGAACCGGCGTATACCTTGCGTGCAGTCATGGGTCGTCCTTGAGCGTGTGCGTGATGGCACAGACCGATCATGGCCAGAGCAGCGGCGGGTTTCAATCAGGAAGGTTGCAGGTTCCCGCCGCCCGGGCTGCGGTCAGTGCGCGCCGCCGCGACCGCCCACCTGTTCGATCAGGGTCTGGCTGGCGGCGTTGAGGCCCACCACCGTTACCTGCGCGCCATGCGCGGCCAGCTTTTCCTGCGCGCGTTCCAGCGCCGCCACCGCGGTCAGATCCCACAGGTGGGCCTCGCGCAGGTCGATCTGCACCTTCGGCGCCACGTGCTGGTAATCGAAGGCCGCGCCCAGCTGGCCGGCCGAGGCGAAGAACACCTGGCCGCGCACCCGGTAGACCTGTTCGTCGCCCACGGTTTCGTGCTGCACGTCCAGCATGCGGCCGACCTTGCGTGCGAAGAACAGCGCCGACAGCAGCACGCCGCTGAGCACGCCCTTGGCCAGGTCATGCGTGGCCACGGTGACCACCACGGTCAGCAGCATCACCGCCGACGAACTGCGCGGGTGCGTGCGCAGGTCGCGCAGCGAGCGCCAGCTGAAGGTGCCGATGCTGACCATGATCATCACCGCCACCAGCGCGGCCATCGGAATCTGCCGCACCAGGTCGCTGCCGTACACCACCAGCAGCAGCAACAGCACGCCGGCCACCAGGCACGACAGACGGCCGCGCCCGCCGGAGGTCACGTTGATGACCGACTGGCCGATCATCGCGCAGCCGGCCATGCCGCCGAGGAAACCGGTGAGCGTGTTGGCCACGCCCTGGCCGACGCATTCGCGGTTGCGCTCACTGGGCGTTTCGGTGATGTCCTCGACGATCTGCAGGGTCATCATCGATTCCAGCAGCCCGACCACCGCCAGGGTGGCCGACACCGGCAGCAGGATGCGCAGGGTTTCCCAGGTGAAGGGCACATCCGGCATGAGGAAGTGCGGCAGGCTGTCGGGCAGCTGGCCCATGTCGCCCACGCTGCGCACGTCGATGCCGAAGCCGATGACCGCTGCGGTAAGCACCACGATCGCCACCAGCGGCGAGGGCACCGCGCGGGTGATGCGCGGCAACAGGTAGATGATGGCCAGTGCCGCCGCGCACAGCACGTACACGGTGGGGCCACGGCCGATCAGTTCCGGCATCTGCGCCAGGAAGATCAGGATGGCCAGTGCGTTGACGAAGCCGGTGATGACCGAGCGCGATACGAAGCGCATCAGCGAACCCAGCTTGAACACGCCGGCCAGCACCTGCAGCAGGCCGGCCAGGATGCTGGCGGCGAACAGGTACTGCAGGCCGTGGTCCTTCACCAGATCGACCATGACCAGGGCCATGGCGCCGGTGGCGGCGGAGATCATGCCCGGGCGGCCACCGGCAATGGCGGTGACCACGGCGATGGAGAACGCCGCGTACAGGCCCACCTTGGGGTCGACCCCGGCAATGAGCGAGAACGCGATGGCCTCGGGAATCAGGGCCAGGGCGACGACCATGCCGGACAGCAGGTCACCACGGATGTTGCCGAGCCATTGCTGGCGCAGGGGATAGGACGTTTGCATGGGAAAACTCCGCGCAAACGCGGGCGTGGCCACGTGGCGCTGTCAATCAGGAGCGGTCAATCACAACCAGTCAATCACTGGCAGTCGACCAACGGTCGACTCTACCGGGGGGTCGGTACGTGGGAGGGGCGCAGTCTACGGGAAGCGGCGCGGCGGGGATAGCGCAGGCATGGCCCGGCTCTACAATGGAAGCATGGCCGCCGACCGCCCCCGTTTCTTCGATCCCAGCAGTGAACAGGGCGTGCTGCGCCTGTCCATCGCCGCCTCGCTGCTGCTGGCCGCCGCCGCCGTGGTATTCGGGCTGCTGGCCAATTCCTCGCTGATCATCTTCGACGGCATCTACGGCCTGATCGATGTGGTGATGACCTGGCTGTCACTGCTGGTAACCCGGCTGATCGCCCTGTCCACCAATACCGATGCGCTGCAGTCGCGATTGAACCAGCGCTTCACCATGGGCTTCTGGCACCTGGAGCCGATCGTGCTGGGGGTCAGCGGCACGCTGATGATCGGCGCGGCGCTGTACGCACTGGTCAATGCGGTGGATGCGCTGATGTCTGGTGGGCGGCATATCGCGCTGGGCCCGGCCATCATCTTCGCCGGCCTGTCCATCGTGGCCGAGGGCACGCTGGCGTGGTTCATCGTGCGCGCCAACCGTCGCATCGGTTCGGAATTCATTGCGCTGGACGCAAAGAACTGGGTGATCGCCACCAGCATGTCTGCCTGCTACCTGGTCGCGTTCCTGGGCGGGGTGCTGGTGCGCGGCACCTCGCTGGCGTGGGTGGGGCCGTATATCGACCCGGCCATCCTGGCCTTCGTCTGCGTGCTGGTGATGATCGCCCCGCTGGGCACGGTGCGCCGGGCGCTGGCCGGCATCCTGCTGGTCACCCCGCCGGAACTGCAGGCGCACGTGGATGCAGTGGCGCGCGACGTCGTGGCCCGGCATGGCTTCGTCGAACACCGCAGCTACGTGGCGCAGGTGGGGCGTGGCGAGCAGATCGAGCTGTTCTTCGTGGTGCGCGAGGACGACCCGCCGCGGGCGCTGCTGGAATGGGACCGGCTGCGTGACGAGATCGGCGATGCGCTGGGCGATGCCTCGCCGGACCGCTGGCTGACCATCATGTTCACCACCGACCGCGAATGGACGATCTAGCACCACCGGACGATTCATCAATATTTACGGACGATCTGTCACCCATCGTCCATGGAAAGCGGGCAAAGTAGCTCCATCGAAACACCCACCCACTGACCAGGAGCATCCCATGTCCATCGAAAAGGTTCTGTACACCGCCCAGGCCACCTCCACCGGCGGCCGTGAAGGCCGTTCGGTCTCGTCCGACAACGTGCTGGACATCCAGCTGTCCACCCCGCGCGAGCTGGGCGGCGCCGGCGGCCCGGGCACCAACCCGGAGCAGCTGTTCGCAGCCGGCTACTCGGCCTGCTTCCTGGGCGCGCTGAAGTTCGTGGCCGGCCAGGCCAAGGTCGCCCTGCCCGCCGACACCACCGTGACCGGCAAGGTCGGCATCGGCCAGATCCCGACCGGTTTCGGCATTGAAGCCGAACTGACCATCAACGTGCCGGGCGTGCCGCGCGAGCAGGTGGAAGAACTGGTGCAGAAGGCCCACATCGTCTGCCCGTACTCCAACGCCACCCGCGGCAACATCGACGTGACCCTGATCGTTGCCTGATGCAGCCAAGGGGTCGGTGGGGTCGGATCCCTTTGCCAACTGGCAAAGGGCTCTGACCCCACTGCCCCCCTGCGCAGGATCGGGGTCAGAGCCCTTTCGCTGTGCGAAAGGGATCCGACCCCGCAATAAAAAATGGGCGGATGCCGGTCGAAACCGGGCATCCGCCCATCCCACCTCGGGTGGGCCCCGGCACAGGGCCGGGGACGCATTCGCTTATTTGTCGCTGGTAATGAGCTGCACCACGCTGGAGAAATCCAGCTTACCGCGGCCGGCCTGGTGGTTCATCGAGTACAGGTTGCGGGCCACTTCGCCCAGCGGGATCGAGGCGCCAACGCTCATCGCCGCTTCCACGGCCAGGCCCATGTCCTTCAGCATCAGATCGCTGCCGAAGCCGCCGCTGTAACCGCGCGACGCCGGCGCATTTTCCAGCACGCCCGGCCACGGGTTGCACACTTCGGTGGCCCAGCTGCGGCCGGTGCTGACCGCCATCATCTGCGACAGCACCTTCGGGTCCAGGCCGTGCGCCACGCCCAGCGCGATGGCTTCGCCGGTCACCGCCATGATCACGCCCAGCGCCATGTTGTTGCACAGCTTGGCGACCTGGCCGGCACCGCTGGCGCCCACGTGGAAGATGTTCTTGCCCATCGCCTGCAGCACCGGGCGGGCGCGCTCCAGCGCGTCCTCTTCGCCACCGACGATGAAGGTAAGGGTGCCGGCCTGGGCACCGGCGGTACCGCCCGAAACCGGCGCATCGATCATCTGCAGGCCGCGTGCGGCGGCGGCTTCGGACACCTTGCGCGCACTGGCCGGGGCGATCGTGCTGCAGTCGATGACCAGCGCGCCGGCCGGAATGGCGGCCAGGATGCCATCGTCACCCAGGTACACGCCCTCGACATGGCGGCTGGCCGGCAGCATCGAGACCACGACCTCGGCATCGGCCAGGGTCTCGCGCGCCGACGCGGCGGCACTGGCACCGGCATCGACCGCCGCCTGCACGGCGGCCGGCACCAGATCGAACACGCGTACGCTGTGGCCGTTCTTGACCAGGTTGGCGGCCATCGGGCCACCCATGTTACCCAACCCGATGAATGCAATGCGGCTCATGCAAGGCTCCTTTCAGCCATGGGGGTACCCAGGTCGGCCAGCGGATGCGCGGCGTCGGCCCAGGGGGAAACGAAGAAGGTGTCGGCCCACGCGGTGGTGGCCTCGGCCAGGGTGGCCGGGTTCCACTGCGGGTTGCGGTCCTTGTCGATCAGCAGCGCGCGGATGCCTTCGGCGAAATCGCCATGGGCGGCGCAGTGCAGTGCGGTGATGTATTCCAGGCGATAGACGCTGGCCAGGTCCTGGCCGGCGCTGTGCCGCTGCAGTTCGAAGGCCAGCCGCGCCGAACCGGGTGCACCGGCGGCGAGCGTCTTCTGCGCCGTCTGCAACCAGGCATCGTCGGTCTGCAGCGTGCTGATGCGCTTGATGATCACGGGCAGATCATCGCCTTCGCACAGCGCATCGACCGTCGCGGCATTGGCCAGCAGCGGGCCGGTGGCGGCATCGCTGGCATGCGACTGCAGCAGCTGGCTCAGGCGTTCGTGGTTGTGTGCGGCATCGCTCGACCATGCCACCTGCAGCAGCGCGTCGAACACCACACTGCGACGCTCCTCGGCCACGTGCAGATCGGCCAGGCCGGCATAGATGGCATCGCCCGGGTTCAACAGCGCACCGGTCAGGGCCAGGAACAGGCCGGCCCTGCCCGGCACGCGCGGCAGCAGCCAGCTGCCACCCACATCGGGGAACAGGCCCACGGTGATTTCCGGGAAGGCCAGCTTGGATCGCTCGCTGACCACGCGGTGGCTGGCGCCGGACATCAGGCCGATGCCCCCGCCCATTACGATGCCATGGCCCCAGCACAGGATCGGCTTGGGATAGGTGTGGATGAGGTAATCAACGCGGTATTCGACGTCGAAGAATTCAGCAGCGTAGGCGTTGTCGCGGATATCGCGGTGGCCGGCGTCGCGGAAGGCGACCATGGCCTTGTGCAGGCTGTGCAGGTCACCACCGGCGCAGAAGGCCTTTTCGCCAGCGCCCTGCAGCACCACCATCGCGATACTGTCATCCTCGGCCCAGGCGTTGAGCTGCTTCAGCAGCAGGTGCGCCATCGGCAGCGAGAAGCCGTTGAGCGTGCGCGGCGCATTCAGCGTGGCAATGCCGATGCGCGTGCCGTTGCCGGCCACGCGCGCTTCGAACAGCACCGGTGCTTCGTCGGCGACGGTGTCGGTGCTCATGCGTTCTTCCACTGCGCGGCGCGCTTTTCCAGGAAGGCGGTCACGCCCTCGACCTGGTCCGCCGTGTCGAACAGATCGACGAAGGCTTCGCGCTCGGCCACCAGCGCCGCGGCGTGGCTGCCGGTACGGGTGGACTGCACCAGGGTCTTGCAGGCGGCGATGCTGGTCGGGCTCTGCTTGCCGGCCTTCTTCGCCCATTCCAGCGCCAATGCCTTGGATTCGCCCTTGCCGACCTTTTCCTCGGCCAGGCCAATGCGCAGTGCGGTGTCGGCATTGATGCGCTCACCCAGCAGGATCATGCGCTTGGCCCAGCCCTCGCCGACCAGGCGCGGCAGGTTCTGGGTGCCACCGGCGCACGGCAGCAGGCCGACGGTGGCCTCCGGCAGTGCCACCTGGGCGTGGTCTTCGATGATGCGCAGGTCACAGGCCAGCGCGCATTCCAGGCCACCGCCCATGGCGTAGCCGTTGATGGCGGCGATGGACACGCCACGGAAACCGGACAGCGCTTCGAAGGCTTCGCCGAAACGGCGTGCGGCTTCGCGTGCGGCGGCCTTGTCGCCCGAGGCGAACTGGTTCAGATCAGCGCCGGCGGAGAAGAACTTCTCGCCGTCACCGGTGATCACCAGCGAGTAGATGTCGCGGTCTGCATTGAGCGCGCCCACCAGGTCGCGCAGCGCGGACAGGCTGTGCACGGTCCAGGTGTGCGCCGGCGGGTTGTGCAGGGTGACCACGGCGGTGTGGCCATCGGCCTCGACCTTCAGGCCCACGTGCTCCTGGGTACGCCAATCCTTCATCGCAGTTCCTCTTCGGTGTTGAGCAGGTGGCGGGCCACGATCACCCGCATGATCTCGTTGGTGCCTTCCAGGATCTGGTGCACGCGGCTGTCGCGCAGCAGGCGCTCGATCGGGTATTCGCGGATGTAGCCGTAGCCGCCGTGGATCTGCAGCGCTTCGTTGCAGATCTTGAAACCGGCATCGGTGGCGAAGCGCTTGGCCATCGCACACCACACGTTGGCGTCGCTGGCGCCGGCGTCGAGCTTGCGCGCGGCCGAATGCACCATCTGCCGCGCGGCCACCAGTTCGATGGCCATGTCGGCCAGCTTGAACTGCAGCGCCTGGAAATCGGCCAGCGCCTTGCCGAACTGGCGACGCTCGCCCATGTAGCGGCGTGCGGCATCCAGCGCGCCCTGCGCCGCACCCAGCGAACAGGCGGCGATGTTGATGCGGCCGCCGTCCAGCCCCTTCATCGCCAGCTTGAAGCCGCCGCCTTCCTCTCCCAGAAGGTGGCTGACCGGCACGCGCACGTTTTCGAAGGTGATGCCACGGGTGGGCTGGCTGTTCCAGCCCATCTTCTCTTCCTTGCGGCCATAGCTGATGCCCGGCAGGTCGGCCGGCACCGCGATGGCGCTGACGCCGCCGGCACCGGCACCGCCGGTACGCGCCATCACCACCAGCAGCTCGGTGGCACCGGCGCCGGAAATGAAGGCCTTGGAACCGTTCAGCACATACACGTCGCCATCGCGCACGGCGGTGGTCTTCAGCGACGCCGCATCGGAACCGGCGCCCGGCTCGGTCAGGCAGTACGAGGCCAGCTTGCTGCCGGATGACAGATCGGTGCCCCACGCGTCGCGCAGTGCGTCCTGGCCCCACTTGGACACCATCCACGAGGCCATGTTGTGGATGCTGATGTACGCCGCAGTCGACGGATCGACGTTGGCGAGCTCCTCGATGACGACGGCGGCGTCCAGACGGCTCAGGCCGCTGCCGCCCACTTCCGGGTCCATGTACAGACCGCAGAAGCCCAGTTCACCGGCCTTGGCGATCGCCTCGCGCGGAAAGATGCCCTCCGCATCCCATCGCGCGGCGTGCGGCGCTAGTTCGGCCTGTGCGAAGTCACGCGCGGCTTCGCGGTACGCCTGCTGCGCTTCTTCCTGGTCCGTCGTCATCGAGTGGCTCATGGCTGCTCCCGCCCTTACTTCAGGCTGATGGTGGTGTTGACGCCGTGGCTCAGCGTCTCGTCATCGAACCAGCGAGCGGTGACGGTCTTGGTCTGGGTGTAGAACAGCACCACCTGCTTGCCGTACGGGCCCAGGTCGCCCAGCTTGGACGCGCGCGAACCGGTGAACGAGAACAGCGGCACCGGCACCGGAATCGGCACGTTGATGCCGACCTGGCCCACGTCAATGTCTTCCTGGAACTTGCGCGCGGCCGCGCCGGACTGGGTGAACAGTGCGGTGCCGTTGCCGTTGGGGTTGCCGTTGACCATCGCGATGGCGTCTTCCAGCGTTTCCGCTTCCAGGATCACCAGCACCGGCCCGAAGATTTCTTCCTGGTAGATGCGCATGTCGGTGGTGACACCGGCAAAGATGGTCGGGCCGACGAAGTTGCCCTTCTCAAAGCCATCCACCTGCGGCTTGCGGCCATCGAGCACCAGCTTGGCACCCTGCTCCACGCCCGAGGCGATCAGGCCTTCCACGCGCTCGCGGGCGCTGCAGGAAATGACCGGGCCGACATCGGTGCCGGCCACGGTGCCGCCGCTGACCTTCAGGGTCTGCGCCTTGGCCACCAGGTCCTGCACCCAGCCGCGCGCCTCACCCACCAGCACCAGGGTGGAGGCGGCCATGCAGCGCTGGCCGGCCGCACCGAAGGCGGCGCCGACCATCGCGTTGAGGGTCTGTTCCTTGTTGGCGTCCGGCAGCACCACGGCGTGGTTCTTGGCGCCCATCATGCACTGCACGCGCTTGCCGGCCAGCGAGGCACGGTTGTAGACGTGGGTGCCGACGCGGGTGGAACCAACGAACGACACGGCCTTGATGTCCGGGTGGTCGCAGATCGCATTGACCACTTCTTCGCCGCCGTGGACGACGTTCAGCACGCCCTTGGGAATGCCGGCTTCCAGCGCCAGTTCGACCAGGCGCATGGTCACCATCGGGTCCTGCTCGGACGGCTTGAGGATGAAGGTGTTGCCCGTTGCAATCGCCATCGGGAACATCCACAGCGGAATCATCGCCGGGAAGTTGAACGGGGTGATGCCGGCGCACACGCCCAGCGGCTGCATGATCGTGTAGGTATCCACGCCATTGGCCACGTTGTTGGCCAGCTCGCCCAGCTGCAGGTTGCCGATGGCGGCGGCGTGCTCGACCACTTCCAGGCCGCGGAACACATCGCCTTCAGCGTCCGGCAGGGTCTTGCCCTGTTCGGCGGTGAGGATGTGGGCCAGCTCGCTCATGTTTTCGCGGATCAGCTGCTGGTACTTCAGGAAGATGCGCGCGCGGGTACCGATCGGGGTCTTGCGCCAGGTCTTGAAGGCTTCCTTGGCGGCGGCCACGGCGGCATCCACTTCGCTGGTGGTGGCGAACGGCACCTGCGCCAGCACGTCCTGGGTGGCCGGGTTGACCACGTCCTGCCAGTGGGAGGTGGCCGATTCGATGAACTGGCCATCGATCAGCATGCGGATACGGGGCGCTGCAACAGTCATGACGACAATCCCACGGGCTCGAAAGATGCTTGGCATTATTCACAGCACCCACCTCGATTTCCGGCCTGAATCCGCTTAATCTGGCCAACACGCCAGACGATTCCTGTTAATTCTGTGAATTTCCAGCCCTCCCAGCGCCAATTGGGCCTGCGCCTGCTGCGGATGCGCGAGCAGCGCGGCTACAGCCAGGTGGATCTGGCCCGCGCCTTGGGCCTGTCGGCCAGCTACCTGAACCAGATCGAGCGCAACAAGCGCCCGCTGACGCCGGCCGTACAGCAGAAGCTGGGCGAGGTATTGGGCGATGTTTCCGCCCTGTTCGACGACGATGAGCCCGCTGCACTGCAGGAGTCGCTGGGCGAAACCCTGCGCGACCTGGGCCTGGCCGATGTCAGTGCCACCGAGCTGCGGGCACTGGCCGGCAATCTGCCGCAGGTCAGCCGCGCCCTGCTGGACCTGCACCGCCGCCACCTGGCCCTGCGCGAGCATGCCGCCGCACTGGAGTTCCAGCTGGGTGAGCCCGGCGCCGGCAGCATCCTGCCGGCCGGTGACCAGGTGCGCGAGTTCTTCAACCGCATGCACAACCACATTCCCGAACTGGACGAACTGGCCGAGCGCCTGTTCGCCGAATGGGGGCTGGCACCGGGCCACGTGGCGCCGCGCCTGCGCCAGCTGCTGGCCGACCGCCACGGCGTACTGGTGGAAGTGGCCGCGCTGCAGGCCGGGCGCGAGAAGCGCCAGTACGACGCCGGCAGCCGCACGCTGTGGCTGCCGGATTATCTGGAACCGGGCCAGCAGGCGTTCCAGATGGCGGCCGAGCTGGCCCTGCGCGGCTACCTGCCGCAGATCGATGCGGTGGTGGCGCGCGCGGGCTTCCACGATGACGCGCGTATCGCGCAGGCGCGGATCGGCCTTTCCAACTACTTCGCCGGTGCGCTGGTGATGCCGTACATGCAGTTCCTGCGCGCGGCCGAGGCCAGCAGTTACGACATTGAACTGCTGGCACACCAGTTCGGCGTGGGGTTCGAAGCGGTCTGCCACCGGCTGAGCACGCTGGCGCGGCGCAGTGCGCCCGGGCTGCCGTTCTTCTTCATTCGCGTGGACCGTGCCGGCAATGTGTCCAAGCGCCATTCGGCCACCGATTTCCATTTCTCACAGGTGGGCGGTTCGTGCCCGCTGTGGATCGTCTACGAGGCGTTCAACCAGCCCGGGCGCATCCTGACGCAGACCGCGCGCATGCCCGATGGGCGTCGCCATTTCTGGCTGGCGCGGCAGGTCAGCAGCGGGCCGGTGGGGCATGGCCAGCCGCGCAAGACCTTCGCGGTGGCACTGGGCTGCGACCTGCAGCATGCCGAGCGGCTGGTGTATTCCCTGGGGCTGGATGTGCAGAGCCCGGGCAATTCGGTGTCGATCGGGCCGGGCTGCCGCGTATGCCCGCGCGAGGACTGCATGCAGCGCGCGTTCGTGCAGTTGCCGGGGAGATAGGTTCTCGGCAGGGCTGCGCCCTGCACCCCCCGTAGAGTCGAGCCATGCTCGACTGAAGCAACAGGTAGGTGCCCACCTTGGTGGGCACGCTCTGGCCGTGCGCGAAATGCATCCACGCGTGGCGTGGATCTACTAATCCCAATACACGGTCAGCACGCGGTGGCCTTGCGAGGGTACGGGGGCGTCGATGTGCTGGCCGTAGGGCCAGCCTTCGCCCACGCCGTCACATTCCAGACCCTGCAGCCAACCTTCTACGATCTCGACGTCGGCGCGGGTCAGCACGTGCACGTTCTCGGCGGCAGGCCATTCGCTGTCGTCTTCCAATGCGCTGCCCCAGTCCTGGTGCAGGCCTACATACACGCCTTCCACTTCGGGCTTTTCGGCAATCGCGGCCAGGCGCGCGTACAGCTCGGCAATCGGCGGGCGACCGAAACCCCATTGGTTGGGCGCGATGCATTCTTCGAAATCATTGCCTTCGAAGTACGCGGCCAGTGGCACCACCGGCAGGTGCTCCGGGTCGCGGGCATCGAGGCGTTCAAGCAGTTCCAGCAGTTCCTGGCGGGCAGACATCCACAGCTCCTTGCAGCATGAAGCACGATTGTATCGATCGCGCTCAGTAGATCGGTGTCACCTTCATCTGCGGCAGCGGGCGCGGTGCGCCGTCGGTCAAGTCTGGGCCCAGGTCTTCCCAGGTGCGGCCCTGTTCCACCATCAGCCCCCACAACTGCTGCGACGCCTGGCGCTTGTCTTCCGAACCCAGCTTGTACGACGGCGGCACCGGCTCACCCACGGCAACGGTGGAATACGCGGCGCGGTAGGCCAGCACCTGCTGCGCCGGATCGTCGGTGCGCGCCACTTCCAGCGTGTAGCGCTGGTAGGCCGAAGCCAGGTTGCGCCAGCGGATCCAGTAGTGGTTCTCGAACGAGAACGCACAGAAGCGCGCGCCGGCCAGGCTGCCCTTGTCGGCAATGCGGGTCAGCACGTCCTGCGGCATGTCCAGGTTCATGCCGCCTTCGTCGCCCTGCAGGCTGACGTGCACGATGCGGTCGCGGTAGCCCGGCGCGCGCGCCTGCAGCAGGTCGCGCCAGTTCTGCATGGTGGCCACCACGGCGAACAGGAAGCGACCCAGCTCACCGGCAGCCAGCGGCGTGGCAATGGACTGGTAGTGGCGCTGCCAGCCATGGCGGTTGCCGGTGGGCAGGAACACCGACTTTTCCAGGGCCGCGCGCGTACTGCCGCCGTGGCTGACTTCTTCGGCGTGCTGCGGGTACACCAGGTTGATGGCGAACGTGGGCCAGCGCGGCATTGCCGCGTCGAACAGGTGGATGGGGAAATTGCTGCTGATGCCGCCATCGGAGAACCAGCACACGCGGAAGGCGGTGATCACCGGGCCGCACGCCTGTCCGGCGCTGGTCAGCCCTTCCATGCTGTCGGCCACGTTGTGCTCCTGCGTGGCCGGCGCCGCCGCCGGTTCGCAGCGGCGCTCGCGGCGGGCGGGTTCGTGCAGCGGCACGGCGCTGATCAGCAGCGGGAAGCTGAGGCTCATGCGCGTGGCCACCAGCACCGGCAACTGCGCGCCCTGCGGCAGATGGTAGTACTGGCGCCCGTCCACCTGCAGCGGCGCACCGGCCTGCTGCACCAGCCAGTCCACCACGCTGGCCGGGAACAACTGGGCGAATTCCTCGCGCAGGAACCAGAACTGCGCCCCGCCCAGCGGCAGGGTGCGCGGTTCGTTGTGGGATACACAGGTGGTGATCATCTGCAGGCTGATGGCCTGCGGGCTGTGCGGTTCGCCGGCATACCGCGGTGCATCGTGCAGATCGGCGAAGGTGAGCGGAGCGTCCAGTGGCTTGCCGGCCAACTGCTGCAGGCGCGCGTGCAGCCAGTCGGTCAGCGCCGGAGTCTGCGCATCGCGGCCCAGCCCGCTGCACAGGCCCAGCAGATTGCGCCGGGCGACACGGGCCACGCGCAGCGCTGCACCGGCCACACCGGCGCCATAGGCGCACAGCAGCGACGGCAGCAGGGTGGCCGCCACACCGCTCCAGCCGCCGCCCCAGCCGCCCAGCGCCAGCAGCAGGGCCAGCGACACCAGCACTTCCAGCGGCGCGATGGTGAACACGGCCACGGCCAGGCACAGCAGCTTGCGCGGCCAGCGCGCCTTGCCGGTCAGCACTACCAGCAACCGGTACGCCGAACGCGCGCCGCGCGCGGGCTGGAACAACCCGTAGATGAAGCCGCGCCGCGACAACTGCGCCGACACCGCAGACAGCCCACCGTAGCCCGCCTCACCGGGCAGCGTTTCGCCAGCCTGCTGGCGGCGGTCGCCATACGCGGCCGCTGCAGCCACTGCCGCGGCAATGGCCCCGGCCGAGGTGCCGCCGATGCTCTTGAAGCGGTACTGCTGGGCCAGCGCCAGCACCGCGTTGGGATACACGATGCCGCTGGTGATGCCGCCTTTCATGACCAGATCGCAATATTTGTCCGCCACTGCCCTGCCCCCATGCATGCCGTCCACCGCGTGGGTTCCAGTATGGCGCAGGGGCTTCTCAGGGCCTGAGAACCGCTGCGCAGTCAGCGCGATTCCCCCTTGGCCGGGCGACGTGCCGCATGCACACTGCCGCCAGGAAGCGGACTGCAGGGACTGCCCATGACCACCCGACGCGCCTTCATTGCCGGCTGCGGCGCCGCTGCTGCCGCCACCGCCTGTTCACCCGGGCAGGCCCCCACCGGCAACGACATCAGCCAGCTCGAGCCCACCGCCTTGGCGGGCATCACCCGCATCGACGGCCAGCGCCCGCTGGTCGACGTGCTGCAGCGCCACCGTGGCCCGGTCTGCGTGGCCGGTGGCCGCTTCAGCATGGGCGGGCAGACCAGCGCCAGCGGCGCCCTGCAACTGGACATGACCGGCCACAACCGGCTGCTGCGGCTGGATGTGCCGGGCAAGGTGGTGCGCGTGCAGGCCGGCATGCGCTGGCGCGAGCTGCAGGCCCTGCTGGACCCGCACGACCTGTCGGTGAAGGTGATGCAGAGTTTCAGCAGCTTCACCATAGGCGGCTCGGTCGGCGTGAACTGCCATGGCCGCTACGTCGGCAACGGCAGCCTGGCCGCGACGATCCGTGCATTGCAGGTGGTACTGCGTTCGGGCGAGGTACTGGAAACATCGCGCAGCCAGCACCCGGACCTGTTCGCCGCGGTGATCGGCGGCTACGGGCTGCTGGCCGTAGTGAGCGAGGTGGAACTGGACCTGGCCGACAACACACGCATGGCGCGGCACATGCAACGCGTCGCGCTGGCCGACTACCCGCAGTGGTTCGCCGACAACGTGCCGTCGCGCGGCGATGCATTGATGCACAACGCCGATCTGCTGCCGCCACGTTTCGATGCCCCGGTAACGGTGACCTGGCGCCGCAGCAGCGCCGCGCTGACCGACACCCGCCGGCTGGTGCCGGTGGGCGACCGCTATGCCTACGAACAGAACATGATCTGGGCGGTGTCCGAACTGCCGGGCGGCGCGCAGCTGCGCGACAGTTCGGTGGTGCAGAAGCAGCTGCAGCAGCCTCGGGTGATCCACCGCAACCTGGAAGCGAGCCTGGACGTGGCCTCGCTGGAGCCGCGCACGCGCGCCATGTCCACCTACCTGCTGCAGGAGTACTTCATTCCGGTGCGGCAGTTCCAGGCGTTCGCCACGCGCATGGCGGCGATCCTGCAGCACCACCACGTGGACGCACTGAACGTGTCGATCCGCCACGCGCCGGCCGATACCACTTCGCTGCTGGCGTGGGCGCGCCAGGACGTGTTCTGCTTCGTGCTGTACCACAAGCAGCGACGCTTCCCGTGGAGCGACACCCTGGCCACCGGCTGGACGCGGGCGCTGATCGATGCCGCGCTGGACTGCGGCGGCAGCTACTACCTGCCCTATCGCCCGCATGCCACCCGCGAACAGTTCCGCCGCGCCTACCCGCAGTGGCAGCGGTTCGTTGAAGCCAAGCGCCAATACGACCCGCAGATGCAGCTGGTGAACCACCTTTGGCAGCGCTACATCGCGGCGCCGTAGCAATGGGGTCGGATCCCGTTGCAGCGCAACGGGCTCTGACCCCACCCCCCTTGACCGGCGCGGCCAACGCGTCCACCGTGGGCGCGCCGAAGGTATCCCTCCAGGCGCTCACGCGCAGGGCGGGATTTAAACGGGAATCCGGTGAAGGCGCCTGGCGCGCCCATTCCGGAGCTGCCCCGCAGCGGTGAATGGAAACGAAGCCTGCCAACAGCACTGGGCGCACGCCTGGGAAGCGGCAGGGAGTAGGTGGGCTGCGGCCCGTGTCCATCAGCCCGAATACCGGCCCCGGCCGGGGGACACGACCGTCCCCTGATTCGACCTGGACTCTCCGCGGGGAGGGTGCCGGGGCCATCGTCGTCCTGCGCGCGCGGGCGCGGTGGCCGCGTGCGTCCTGTTCACGGTGTCCGGCCCGATCCGTTCCCCACGCTGCCACGCACCCGACGATGACCGAGCTTCAACGCCCCACCCTGACCCTGCCCGCCGACGGCAAGCGCCTGCTGCTGCATTCCTGCTGTGCCCCGTGTTCGGGTGAAGTAATGGAGGCGATCACCGCCTCCGGGATCGACTACGCGATCTTCTTCTACAACCCCAACATCCACCCGGTGAAGGAATACGAGCTGCGCAAACAGGAAAACATCCGCTTCGCCGAGCAGCACGGCATTCCGTTCATCGACTGCGACTACGACACCGACAACTGGTTCAGCCGTGCGCGTGGCATGGAAAATGAGCCGGAGCGCGGTATCCGCTGCACCATGTGCTTCGACATGCGCTTCGAGCGCACCGCGCTGTACGCGCACGAGCACGGCTACGACACCATCAGTTCGTCGCTGGGTATCTCGCGCTGGAAGAACATGGCGCAGATCAATGACTGCGGCATCCGCGCCGCGTCGCGCTACGAAGGCCTGCAGTACTGGGACTACAACTGGCGCAAGGGCGGCGGCGCCAGCCGCATGGTGGAAATCAGCAAGCGCGAGCAGTTCTACCAGCAGGAATACTGCGGCTGCGTGTACTCGCTGCGCGATGCCAACCGCCACCGCCGCGAAACCGGCCGCGAGCGCATCAAGATCGGCCTGCTGTACTACGGGCAGGATGCGGAAGCGCCCAAGGGCGATTGACGCGCGCGTACGGGGCGGCCACGCTGGTCGCCCCCTTCTGTTGTAGTGGAACTGCCATGACCGTCCTGCCCGCCGATGTCGCCCTGCTGGTGATCGACCTGCAGCCGGACTTCATGCCCGGTGGTGCGCTGGCCTGCGCCGACGGCGATGCGCTGGTGGCACCGATTGCCGAGCTGCTGGCCCAGCGCCGCTATCGCACGGTGGTGGCCACCCAGGACTGGCACCCGGCCGGCCATGCCTCGTTTGCCAGCCAGCACCCCGGCACGCGCCCGTTCGAGACCATCCTGCTGCACGCGCAGCCGCAGACGCTGTGGCCCGACCACTGCGTGCAGGGCAGCGACGGCGCCGCGCTGCACCCGGGCGTGGACTGGAACGTGGCCGACCTGATCCTGCGCAAGGGCACCCGCCCGCAGGTGGATTCGTACAGCGCCTTCCGCGAAAACCACGGGCCCGATGGTGATCGCCCGGCCACCGGCCTGGCCGGCTGGCTGCATGAGCGGCGTATCCGCGAAGTGCACGTGTGCGGCCTGGCGCGCGACTACTGTGTGCTGTGGAGCGCGCAGGACGCGGCCAAGGCCGGATTCCGGGTGAAGTTCCTGTGGGAGCTGACCAAGCCAGTGACCGATGCCAACGACGCGATGGTGCGCGAGGCCTTGGGCAAGGCGGGGATTGCTGCCATCTGAGGTGCGCCCGCCGGGCATGGCCCGGCGCTACCCAAGGTGACGGTCGGTAGCGCCGGGCCATGCCCGGCGGCCACGCAACCCGCTGTCAGCGGAACACTACCGTGCGGTGCCCGTTCAACAGGATGCGGTGTTCGACATGGCGGCGCACGGCCCGTGCCAGCACCTGCGATTCGGTATCGCTGCCCAGCCGCACCAGGTCGCGCGGGGTCATGGCGTGGTCCACGCGGGCCACGTCCTGTTCGATGATCGGGCCTTCGTCCAGGTCTTCGGTCACGTAGTGCGCGGTGGCACCGATGATCTTGACCCCGCGCGCGTGCGCCTGGTGGTACGGCTGCGCGCCCTTGAAGCTGGGCAGGAAGCTGTGGTGGATGTTGATCGCACGGCCGGCCAGTGCGCGGCACAGCGTGGGCGACAGAATTTGCATGTAGCGCGCCAGCACCACCAGGTCGATGCGCTCGCGGTCGACCAGATCGATGATCTGCTGTTCCTGCACCGCGCGTGTTTCCGCGTTCACCGGCAGGTGGTGGAACGGCACCTGGTAGGACGCGGCCAGCGGCGCGAAGTCGGCGTGGTTGGACGCCACCGCGGCGATATCCACCTTCAGCTGCCCGCTGTGCGCGCGGAACAGCAGGTCGTTCAGGCAATGCCCCTGCTTGCTGACCAGCACCAGCAGGCGCGCGCGGCGGCGGCCGTCATGCAGCTGCCAGTCCATGCCGAAATCGGCGGCGAGCGCGGCCATGGCGCCATGCACCGTGTCCAGCGGCAGGCCGGCGTCGCGATCGAAATGCACGCGCAGGAAGAAACGACCGCTCTCTTCATCGCCGAACTGCTGGGCGTCGAGGATGTTGCAGCCGTGGTCGAACAGCAGCCCCGACACGCGATAGACGATGCCGGTGCGGTCGGGACAAGACAGGGTAAGAATGGAATCGGGTCGCATGGCCCAAGTTTAGGGCAGCACCCTGCGGCGGTGCACAATGCTGTCAGATGCAACCGATCTTCAGTGCGGATGCACCGTCAACGCCACCAGGCGCACCACCAGCGGGCGCACCAGCAGCACACCACAAAACGCCACCGGCATGGCCATCTGGTAGGCCGCCAGCACCCGCGCCAGATAGCCGCTGCCCAGCCCGGCGTTGGCCGCAGTGATGACCAGGCACATCAGCAGCGCCATCAGGCTGGCCATGAAGAAGGCGAACACGAACGGCGTACTGCGGGCGTGCAGCTTCCAGCGGAGAGATCGGGGGTGGGCCATCGCACATCGCATCGGGTGAAGTGGGCCGGCAGGCTAGCGGTGCGACGGCCTGTGCACAGCCCCGCCGCGCTTGGGGCAGACCCAAGCCACGCTTGCCGGTTTCCGTGGCAAGCTGGCCGGTCATGAACCTGTTGCAGCTCATCCGCAGCTTCACCCGCACCGCGCAGACCGGCAGCATTGCCGCGGCCGCGCGCAGCCTGGGCATCAGTGCCACTGCCGTGGGCCAGAACATCCAGCGCCTGGAAACCCACCTGGGCGTGCGCCTGCTCAACCGCAGCACGCGGCAACTGGCCTTGAGCGAGGCCGGGGCGCTCTACCTGGCCCAGGTGCAGCACATCGAGGCCGACCTGGCCCGTGCGCAGGCGCTGGTGACCGCCGACGACATCGTGCCCAGTGGGCCGCTGCGCATTGCCAGCAGCCGCGCCTTCGGCCGCCATGTGCTGGCGCCGCTGCTGCCGTCGCTGCAGCAGCGCTACCCGCAACTGCAGCTGGAACTGCGCCTGAGCGATCGCGCGGTACAGCACGGTCCGGAAACGGTGGATGTCAGCCTGCGCATCGGCGCGCAGCTGGAAGATGGGCTGGTGGCGCGGCCGCTGGCGCGCATTCCGTTCCTGTTCTGCGCCGCCCCGGCCTACCTGGCCGCGCACGGCATGCCGCAGGAACCGGCCGAGCTGCAGCACCACCGCGGCCTGCTGCACCGCTTTCCCACCGATGGCCGGCCGCTGCGCTGGGGCCTGCGGCGTGGCGATGCGCGGGTGGACGCGGCGCTGCCGCCCAGCATGGTCTGCGATGACATCGACGCGCTGGCCGAGCTGGCCGCCGCCGGTGCGGGCATCACCCGGCTGGCCGCCTTCGTGGCCGACCCGTACCTGCGCGATGGCCGGCTGCAGACGGTGTTCGGCCCGGCCAGCGCGTGGCAGCCGGAGCCGATGGAGGTGTTCTTCTGCGTAAGCGACCGGCGCGATTTCACCGCGCGCATCCGCGCCCTGTTCGAGCACCTGCAGGCCGGCTTGCCGCCGGCCTGGCAGGTGTGACCGGCCTCAGCGCGGGCGGAACACGTTGCGTGCTTCGCGCGGTTCGCAGCGCAGGTACTGCGGCGCCGGCACCACGCTGTCGCCCAGCGCGGCAGCGGCATGCCACGGCCAACGCGGGTCGTACAGGATGCCGCGGGCCAGGGCGATGGCATCGGCCTGGTTGTGGCGCAGGATCGATTCGGCCTGTTCCGGCTCGGTGATCAGGCCCACCGCAATGACCGGCATGCGCAGCTTCTTGGCCTTGATGGCCGCGGCGAACGGCACCTGGTAGCCCGGGCCCACGCTGATCTTCTGGCGCTCGTCCAGGCCGCCACTGGACACGTGCAGGAAGTTGCAGCCGCGCGCGTCCAGCACCTGTGCCAGGGCTTCGCTCTGCACCACGTCCCAGCCGCCTTCGACCCAGTCGTTGGCGGAAATGCGCACGCCCACCGACACCTTGTCCGACACCGCTTCACGCACCGCGTCGAACACTTCCACCAGCAGGCGCAGGCGGTTCGGCAGCGAGCCGCCGTAGCCGTCGGTGCGGCGGTTGCTGAGCGGCGACAGGAACTGGTGCAGCAGGTAACCGTGGGCGGCGTGGATTTCGATCAGCTCGAAGCCCAGGCGTTCGGCGCGCACGGCGCTGGCGGCGAAGGCGGCCACCACCTCGGCAATGCCGGCTTCATCCAGCGCCTGCGGGGCCGGGTCGTTGGCATGGAACGGCAGCGGCGACGGCGCCACGGTGGGCCAGCCACGGGCATCGTCGGCCGGCAGCTGGCGGCCGCCGTCCCACGGGCGAGCGGTGGAGGCCTTGCGGCCGGCGTGGCCGAGCTGGATGCCCAGCGGCATCGGCGACCAGCGCCGCACGCTGGCCAGCACCTGCGCCAGCGCCGCTTCGGTACCGTCGTCCCACAGCCCCAGGTCGGCATGGCTGATGCGCCCGCGCGGTTCCACCGCGGTCGCTTCCAGGATCAGCAGGCCGGCACCGGACTGCGCCAGGTTGCCCAGGTGCTGGGCATGCCAGTCGCTGGCGCGGCCATCTTCGGCGGAGTACTGGCACATCGGCGCGATCACGATGCGGTTGGACAGGGTAAGCGGGCCGAGGGTGACCGGCGAGAACAACTGGCTCAAGGCGATAGCGACATGCGGAGGGGGTGCGTATTGCACCGCTGCACGGCCTGCGGATCAACCGTCTGGATGGATCGCTGTTTCGCGGGGGGACGGGTGGACGGTAGAGTCGACTGTCAGTCGACTGCTCTTGGCGCCATGTCTGAACAGCCCGCGCTGCGCGCGCTAGTCGACTGACAGTCGACTCTACCGGGCCGGATGGCTGAACAGCCCGCGCTGCGCGCGGTAGTCGACTGACAGTCGACTCTACCGGCTGACGAAATCTGCCAGGGCCTCGGCGCAGTCGCGTTCATCCTTGAACTGCAGCAGGTCGTCGGCACGGGTGCGGCCGCGGTTCAGTGCGGCCACCGGCAGGCCGGCCTTGGCCGCGGCCTGCACGAAGCGGAAGCCGGAATAGACCATCAGCGAGGAGCCCACCACCAGCAGCGCATCGGCCTGCTGCAGGTGCTCATGCACCGCCGCTACCCGTTCGCGCGGCACGTTTTCGCCGAAGAAGACGACATCTGGCTTCAGCAGGCCGCCGCAGTACGGGCAGTCCGGCACCACGAATGCGGAAAAATCCGTCTCCAGATCGGCATCGCCATCGGGGGCGATACCGGCCTCCAGCGCGTCCCAGCCCGGGTTGGCGTCCAGCAGGCGCTGCTGGAAATCCTCGCGCCCGCTGCGGCGTTCGCAGCCCATGCAGCGCACCAGGTCCAGCCGCCCGTGCAGATCGATCACGTTCGTGCTGCCGGCACGCTGGTGCAGGCCATCCACGTTCTGGGTCAGCAGCACCTGCAGGGTGCCGCGTGCTTCCAGCGCGGCCAGCGCCTGGTGGGTGCCGTTGGGCAGGGCCAGGCCGAAGCGCGGCCAGCCCAGCAGGCTGCGCGCCCAATAGCGCTGGCGGGTGGCCGCCTCGCCCATGAAGGCCTGGTAGGTCACCGGCGGGGTGCGCTTCCACTGGCCGTCGGTATCGCGGTAATCGGGAATGCCCGAGGCGGTGCTGCAACCGGCGCCGGTGAGCACGAACAGGCGCTGGGCGCGGTCGATGAAGTCGGTCAGCGGCGGGGTCATGCCGACCAGATGGGGGCGCGGCGGCGCCCCCGCAAGCGCCGGTTCAGACGGCCTCGGGCAGGCGCGGCACGGCGGTCGGCTGGCCGTCTTCGCCCAGCGCGATCATCACGAAGTGGCCGCGGGTGCACAGCTTGCGCTCGCCGCTGTGCAGGTCTTCGGCAATCAGCTCCACTTCCACCTTCATCGAACTGCGGCCCACTTCCACGATGCGACCGATGGTTTCCACCATCTGGCCGATGCGGATGGGCAGCTTGAAATCGACCTGGTCGCTGCGCGCGGTCACCACAGTGCGGCGCGAATAGCGGGCGGCGGCCAGGAAGGCAGCCTTGTCCATCCAGGCCAGCGCCTGGCCACCGAACAGGGTGCCCATGTGGTTGGTGTGGTTGGGGAAGACGATTTCGGCCATGCGCACTTCGATGGGCGGCACGGTTTCGACGATGGGGGTCATGGCGGTGGCCAGGGTGTGGGGGTGCGGCAATTGTAAGACCGGGGGCCGTTGTGCGAAAAACCCCGGCGCTGGCCGGGGTTTTTCGTTGCAACCGGGGTGACCGCTTCGATCAGAAGTTCATGTCGAAGGCGACTTCGCCCTGCACGCCCACCTGGTAGGCCGACACGCGGCGTTCGAAGAAGTTGGTCAGTTCCTGCACGTCCTGCAGTTCCATGAACGGCAGCGGGTTGCGCACGTTGTACTTCTTTTCCATGCCGAGCTTGGCGAAGTGCTGGTCGGCACAATGCTGCAGGTACTGGCGCATGTCGCGGGTCGAGATACCGGCCACGCCGCCGGACAGCACGTCCTCGGCGAACTGCACTTCGCATTCGATGGCTTCGGCCAGCATGTCATAGACCTGCTGCTTCATTTCATCGTCGAACAGGTCCGGCTCTTCCTCACGCACCACGCGCACCGATTCGAACGCGAAGTCCATGTGCGCGCTCTCGTCGCGGAACACCCAGTTGGTGCCCGAGGCCAGGCCCGGCAGCAGGCCGCGCGAACGGAAGTAGTACACGTAGGCGAAGGCGGCGAAGAAGAACAGGCCTTCGATGCACGCGGCGAAGCAGATCTGGTTCAGCAGGAACTGGCGGCGTTCGGCACGGGTCTCGATGCGCTTGAGGTCCTGGATCGAGTCGATCCACTTGAAGCAGAAGTCGGCCTTCTTCTTGATCGAGTCGATGTTTTCCACCGCGGCGAAGGCTTTGACGCGCTCTTCCGGGTCCGGCAGGTAGTTGTCGAGCAGGGTCAGGTAGAACTGCACGTGCAGCGCTTCTTCGTACAGCTGGCGCGACAGGTACATGCGCGCTTCGGGCGCGTTCAAGTGCTGGTACAGGTTCAGCACCAGGTTGTTGGACACGATCGAATCGCCGGTGGCGAAGAACGCCACCAGGCGATGGATCAGGTGGCGCTCACCCGGCGACATCTTGCTGTGCAGGTCGGTGATGTCGATCTGGAAGTTGATCTCTTCCACCGTCCAGGTGTTCTTGATCGCGTTCCGGTACATGTCATAGAACTGCGGGTAGCGCATCGGGCGCAGGGTCAGTTCAAAACCGGGATCGAGCAGCATCTGCTTGGGCTTGTCGGCCATGGGTGTTTCCTTGAATTCTCGGGTCAAAACGCCGGGCGTGGCCCGGCGCTACCTTGGTGTTTCCGTGGTGCAGTCGAGCATGGCTCGACGCTACAGAGGGGTGTGCCGGCCAGAAGCCGGCACGGCCACTCTTATTGGCACGCCTCGCAGGCTTCCGGGTTTTCCAGCGAGCAGGCCACCGCTTCGGTCGGGGTGTAGGTGCTGACCGTGGTCTTGGCGATCTTGGTGGCCGGACGCGAGCGCAGGTAGTAGGTGGTCTTGACGCCCTGCTTCCACGCGTACATGTACATGGACGACATCGCACCGATGTTCGGGCTTTCCATGAACAGGTTGAGCGAGGCCGACTGGTCGATGAAGGCGCCACGCTCGGCGGCCATGTCGATCAGCGAACGCATCGGCAGTTCCCATGCGGTGCGGTAGACCTGGCGCAGGGCTTCGGGAATCTGCGCCACGCCGGCGATGGAACCTTCGGCCAGCTTGATGGCATCGCGCATGTCGGCGGTCCACAGGCCCAGCTTCTTCAGTTCGTTCACCAGGTAGCGGTTGACCTGCAGGAAGTCACCGGACAGGGTTTCGCGCTTGAACAGGTTGGACACCTGCGGTTCCACGCACTCGTAGCAACCGGCGATCGAGGCAATGGTGGCGGTCGGGGCAATCGCGATCATCAGCGAGTTGCGCAGGCCGTGTTCCTTGATGCGCTCGCGCAGGGCGTCCCAGCGCGCGGTGTCTTCGGGCACCACGTTCCAGGCGTCGAACTGCAGTTCGCCGCTGGCGGCACGGGTGTCGTTGAACGACGGGTGCTTGCCGCGTTCCTGGGCCAGCTCCGAGGAGGTTTCCAGGGCGTGGAAGTAGATCGTTTCGGCGATCTTCTTCGACAGGGCGCGGGCTTCGGCGCTGTCGAACGGCAGGCGCTTGCGGAAGAACACATCCTGCAGGCCCATGCAGCCCAGGCCGACCGGACGCCAGCGCAGGTTGGCGCGGCGGGCGGTTTCGATCGGGTAGAAGTTCAGGTCGATCACGCGGTCGAGCTGGCGCACGGCCAGGCGCACGGTCTCGGCCAGCTTCTCGAAGTCGAACTCGTTGTGCTCGTCGAAGTGGTTGCCCAGGTTGATCGAACCCAGGTTGCACACCGCGGTTTCATCGTTGGACGTGACTTCCAGGATTTCCGTGCACAGGTTGGACAGGTGGATCACGTTGCCCGGGCGCAGCGTCTGGTTGCTGGCGCGGTTGCACTTGTCCTTGAAGGTCATCCAGCCGTTGCCGGTCTCGGCCAGGGTACGCATCATGCGGGCGTACAGCTTGCGCGCCGAGATGGTGCGGTTGGCCTTGCCCTGCGCTTCGGCCTGCACGTAGGCCTGTTCGAAGGCTTCGCCGAACAGGTCGGTGAACTCCGGCACGACGCGCGGATCGAACAGCGACCATTCCTGGTCGGCCTCGACGCGCTTCATGAACAGGTCCGGGACCCAGTTGGCCAGGTTCAGGTTGTGGGTACGGCGGGCTTCGTCACCGGTGTTGTCACGCAGCTCCAGGAAGTCCTCGATATCGGCGTGCCAGGTTTCCAGGTACACGCAGGCCGCGCCCTTGCGCTTGCCACCCTGGTTCACCGCGGCCACGGACGAATCCATGGTCTTCAGCCACGGCACGATGCCGTTGGAATGGCCGTTGGTGGACTTGATGAGCGAACCACGCGAACGCACGCGGGTGTAGCTGACGCCGATGCCGCCGGAGAACTTGGACAGCTGGGCGATGTCGCCGTACTTGGAGTAGATCGATTCCAGCGAATCCTGCGGCGAATCCAGCAGGAAGCACGAGGACAGCTGCTCGTGGGTGGTGCCGGAATTGAACAGGGTCGGGCTGGACGGCAGGTAGTCCAGGTTGCCCATGCGCTTGTACAGCGCCAGGGTTTCGGACACGTCTTCGCTCAGCGCGCTGGCGATGCGCAGGAAGAACTGCTGCGGGGTCTCGATCACCTTGCGGGTGTGCGGGTGGCGCAGCAGGTAGCGGTCGTACAGGGTACGCAGGCCGAAGTAATCGAAGTTCAGGTCCAGCGAGATGTCGATGGCATCGTTGAGCTTGCGCGCGTTGGTCTGCACGAAGTTCAGCAGGCGGTCGTTGATCAGGCCCACTTCGTGGCCACGGCTGACCGACTGCGAGAAGGCGTAGATTTCCTGGCCCGACACTTCCTTGGCGATGTAGTTGGCCAGCAGGCGCGCCGCAAGGCGGCCGTACTCGGGCTCTTCACCGATCAGCAGGGCGGCGGTGCGGATGGACAGTTCGTCCAGTTCGCGGGTGGTGGCGCCGTTGTACAGGCCGGAGATGGTACGGGTGGCCACGCGCATCGGATCGACCGCGTGCAGGCCTTCGGAGGAACGCTGCACCGCGCGCACGATCTTGTTCAGATCCACCAGCTCGGTCGTGCCATTACGCTTGGTCACGCTCATCGCGTTGGACGTCGGCGGCGACGTCAACAGGAATTCGCTTTCCTTTTCGATGGTGGCGCTGGATTCGGTGGTCACGGCGTGTGTCCTCTTGGCGTGATTGGGGGTGCTCGATGCATCGGGGTGACGCGACCTGGGACCTGACGCCCCAGAGTGGCAGGAGGGCGTCGCAGGGATTGAGACCCTGCGCCTGCCACTGCCGGTGACGGTCGCGGAACGGTACTGCCGGGGACCCCGGCACTTGGGGTCGCTGCGACCGACGGCCACAAGATAGTGGGGGTAGAGGGGGCCGTCAACGCCAAATGTAGTGAAATCTGGTAATCCCTTGCGGCGCAAGGATCATGCCATCGGCGGCGCGTTTGGACGCTTCAGACCTGCTGGAACCGGCTGCGCAGTCAAGACCGAAAGGCGTCACAAGGGCGGTACAACGTGCTGCGCAAACGGAACAATGACAGCTTCACATGACAGTGATGAAGCTGGCTAGGGACAACCCTGTGGATAGGTGGTGGGCAGTCGGTGGGAAAGCCTGTATGGCCGGATGGATGGCTATCGGGCAATGACTTCCGGCCGGTGACGTCGCCTTCTGTGCACGGGATGCTGGGACCCTGCACTGACCGGAAAGGATTCCACCATGCGCCTGACCCTGCCTGCCCTGGCCCTGCTGGGCTGTCTGGCCACTGTCCCGGTAATGGCCGGCGACGCCCCGCAGCTGCGCTCGGACCAGTGCGGCATGCGCACCGACTACGACGTGCTGGTGGACAGCGGTGGCATCTGGCTGCGGCATGGCCCGCAGGCGCCGCACGAGGTGGTGTTCCACGATGGCGTGCTGAGCCTGGACGACACGGTCGTGCCGGTCAGCGAGGCCGACGCCGCCCGCCTGCGGCAGATGGAGGCCGGGGCGCGGCAGCTGATGCCGGCGGCCACGGCGCTGGCCCATGAAGTGAGCGGACTGAGCTTCGATGTGCTCGACGGGGTCTATGAGGGCCTCACCGGCACCGCCAACAGCCGCAAGGTGCGGCGCCTGCGTCGGCAGGCCGATGACTGGATCGGCGGCACGCTGGGCAAGGGCTACTGGGAACAGGCGGTGTTCGGGCCGGGCTTCGAGGCCAGGGTGCAGGACATGGCCGAATCGCTGTCCGCGTCCATCGCCCGCAGCATGCTCTGGCAGATGGTCACCGGCCGCAGCGAGGCGATGGAGGAGCGCGCCGACCGCCTGGACGCGCAGATGGAACAGCAGCTGGAAGGCCGCGCCGAGCGCATCGAGGCCAGCGCCCTGGCGCTGTGCCCGCTGGTGGCCGCCGTGGCCGATGCCCACGATGCTCTGGAGGTGCGCTACCAGGGGCAGCCGCTGCGGCTGATCGAACGCAGCGAAGGCGTGCAGGTGGCCGGCGATCCGTAGCGTCGAGCGTGCTCGACCATCGTTGGCACCGCGCGTCGCCAGGCGCAGTCGAGCATGGCTCGACTCTACAAAGGCGAACCCGGGCCGGGGGCCCGCCCTCACGCCCGGTGAGGGGTGCCCAGGTACTCGGCGCTCTGCATTTCGATCAGGCGCGAGGCGGTGCGCTCGAAGGCGCCCTGCAGGCGCTGGCCGCTGTACAGCTCGATGGGCGAGGTGCTGGCGGTGCAGACCAGGTTGACGTGGCGGTCGTACAGCTCGTCGATCAGGTTCACGAAGCGGCGCGCGGCATCTTCGTTCAGGCGGTCGAAGGCGGGGATGCCGCCCAGCAGCACCGTGTTGAACTCGTGCGCGATCTCGATGTAATCCGACGGGCCGCGCGGGCCTTCGCACAGGGCGGCGAAATCGAACCAGGCAATGCTCTTGCCGCGGGCCCGCACCGGAATCTTGCGGCCCTCGATCTCGATGTTGCCGGCCTTGGCCGCCTGCCCACCGCTCAGCTCGCCCCAGCGGCTGCCCAGCCAGTCGTCGCTGTCGGCGGCCAGCGGCGCGCGGTACACCGGCGAACGGGTCAGCGCGCGCATGCGGTAGTCCTCGGTGCCTTCGGCATACAGCTCCACGCAGAAGCGCTGCAGCAGGCCGATGGCCGGCATGAAGCTCTCGCGCTGCAGGCCGTTCAGGTACAGGTTTTCCACCGCCGTGTTGGAGGTGGTGACCAGGGTCACGCCCTCGGCGAACAGGCGCTCCAGCAGCCGCGCCAGCAGCATGGCATCGCCGATGTCGGTCACGAAGAACTCGTCCAGCACCAGCACGCGCAGGTTGCTGCGCCATTCCTGGGCGATCTTCGCCAGCGGGTCGCTCTGCCCCTGGTGCTCGCGCAGGCGCTCGTGCACGCTGCGCATGAAACGGTGGAAGTGGGTGCGGTACTTCTGCTTGATCGGCAGGCCGTCGTAGAACAGGTCCACCAGGAAGGTCTTGCCGCGCCCCACCCCGCCCCAGAAATACAGGCCCTTTACCGGCTCGGGCTTCTTCCAGAACGAGGACAGGCGGTCCAGCCAGCCGTCTTCGGCGCTGTCCATCAGCCCCAGGTGGATGCGGTCCAGCTCGGCCAGGGCCGCGTGCTGGGCCGGGTCGTTCTGCCAGTCGCCGCGGGCCACGCCGGCGGCATAGCGCTGCGAGGGGGTCTGCACCGCCTCGTTCATGCCGCCGCGCCCAGCCAGTGCTTCACGCCGTGGGTGAGTGCGCCGCGCAGGTCGATCAGCTTGCGGTGGAAGAAGTGGCTGGTGTCGGGCATGCGCACCAGCTCGTGCGGCGCCCCCAGGGTGTCCAGCCACTGGTAGACCGCCTGCGGATCGACGATTTCATCCTGTTCGCCCTGGATGACCAGCCAGCGGGCCGGCGGCTGCACGCCGTCGAAATCCCAGCGGCCGGCCGGCGGCGCGATCGAGATCAGCGCTTCCGGCTGCAGTTCAGCGGCCGCCTTCAGCGAAACGAACGACCCGAAGCTGAAACCGGCCAGCCACAGGCGGTCCTGCGGGCGCTGGCTGCACACCCAGGCGGCCACGGCCTTCAGGTCGTCCTGTTCGCCGTTGCCATGGTCGAAGTCTCCGGCCGAACCACCCACGCTGCGGAAGTTGAAGCGTACCGTGGCGATGCCCTGCTCGCGCAGGGTGGCGGCGGTCATGGTCACCACCTTGTTGTGCAGGGTGCCGCCTTCGGTGGACAGCGGATGGCAGACGATGGCCACGATCGGCTGCGCCGGCACATCGGCCTTGGGCAGATCGACCACCACTTCCAGCGGACCGGCCGGGCCGTCCAGTTCAAGACAGGCGGTTTCGCCGGGAGCAACGGGGAACGAGGGATTGCGCATGGCAACATGATACCGTCCCCCGCCCCTGCCCTGTGCCTGCCCCATGCTCTATCTGTCCCTGGCTGTGATCTGCAGCGTGCTGGTGTCGGTGCTGTTGAAGCTGGCCGGGCGGCGCGCACTGGACGTGCCGCAGATGGTGACCTGGAACTACCTGGTAGCCGCCACCCTGACCGCCGCGGTGCTGCAGCCGCCGCTGGATGCGCTGCGCGCACCGCATGCGCCGTGGGCCGCGCTGCTGGCGCTGGCGGTGGTGCTGCCGACCATTTTCCTGGTGCTGGGCCGCGCGGTGGCGGTGGCCGGCATCGTGCGCAGCGATGTGGCCCAGCGCCTGTCGCTGCTGCTGTCACTGGCCGCGGCCTTCCTGTTCTTCGGCCAGACCGCCACGCCGTGGAAGCTGGCCGGGCTGGCGCTGGGCCTCGTGGCCATGGTGGCGATCAGCCTGCGCCCGCGCGGGCCGGCCGTGGCCGCCTCGCCCGGCGGCTGGGGATGGCTGCTGGGGGTATGGGGCGGGTTTGCGGTGGTGGACGTGCTGCTGAAGCAGGTGGCGCTGTCCGGTACGCCGTCGATGGCGGCGGTGCTGGCCAGTTTCAGCGTGGCCTTCGTGCTGATGCTGGTGTTGCAGCTGTGGCGGCACTTCAGCGGCCGCAGCCGGCTGGCCTGGCGCAACCTGGGCGCCGGCGCACTGCTGGGCCTGCTCAACGGCGGCAACATTCTCTTCTATGTGCACGCGCACCAGTCGATGCCGGACAGCCCGGCCACGGTGTTCGCCGGCATGAACATCGGCGTGGTGGTGCTGGGCGCGCTGGTGGGTGTGTTCGCCTTCGGCGAGGCCACCACGAAGTGGAACCGCGCCGGCCTGGCGCTGGCGGTGCTGGCGATCGGCTTGATCGCCTGGGGTTGAGGCATGACCGGGGTCGGATCCCATTCCAACGGAATGGGCTCTGACCCCGGCGTCTTCCCAAAGCAGTCGAGCATGGCTCGACTCTACGGAAAGCCGCCGGGCGTGCCCCGGCGAATCCTTATTTGTCGAAGCCCAGCAGCAGCGGGTCGTGGTCGGAACTGCGCCACGGGCCCTGCACGTTGCGGCCCTGGTAGCCGCTGGCGTCCTGTTCGTCGGCATTGCTGTGCCATTCGGCGGCACCGGCCAGGCGCTGGGCCATGCTGGCGCTCAGCAGCGCGTGGTCCAGGCGGCCGCTGTAGCCGTTGTAGACGTAGCTGTAGGGGTGCTCGACCTTGGCCACCTTGAACGCATCCTGCCAGCCCAGGTCGTGCATGGTGCGGATCGGGTCTTCCATCGCGTAGGCATTGAAGTCGCCCAGCAGCACGATGTCCTTCACCTTAAGGCGCGCGGCTTCGGCCTTCACCCACTGGTTGAGCTGGCGCGCCGATTCCACGCGGGTGGCGTTCCAGCAGCCCTGCCCGTCGTTCTGGTCGGCATCGGCACCGCTGGCATCGCGGCAGCCCTTCGACTTGAAGTGGTTGGCCACCACCATGAACGGTGCGCCCCTGCCCTGGAACGCCTGCGCCAGCGGCGCACGGCTGTGTTCGGCGAACGGGCCGTCGAGTTTGGTCAGCGGCTTGCCGAGCGGCTTGAACGCACCGCGCTTGTAGATGATGCCGACGCGGATCGGATTGGTGCCCGGGCCTTCGCCGGCGTCAACAAACGCCCAGTGCTGCGTGGCGGGCAGGCCGGCGTTGAGCGCGCCGACCAGTTCGGCGATGGCCGACTGCGGACCGTAGCCGTCGTTTTCCAGTTCCATCAGCGCGGCGATATCGGTATCGAGGGCGCTGATGGTGGCCACCAGCTTGGCCACCTGCGCCTTGTGTTCGTCCAGCGTGCGCGCGCCGCGCAGGGTCGGGAAGCCGCCGCCCTGGCCGTCGCCGTTGAAGAAGTTTTCCAGATTGAACGCCGCGATCTGCAGGCTGCCGGGCACCTTGGGCACGGCCGGGCGCTGCAGTTCCGGCAGCTGCAACGTGCCGTCCACCTGCAGGCGGGCACGGCCCTGCGCGTCCACGCGCACGGTGCCTTCCACGTTGCGCAGCTGCATGCCGGTGCGCAGCACCGGGTTGCCCGGCAGGTAGGCCACGCTGCCGGGGTCACGGGCGTCGCTGCCGTCGTCCAGCAGCAGGCGGCGGCGCTGGTTGTCGGCCATCACCTGTTCACTGCCAGCGGTACCCGGGGCGGCCACTTCGCTGGGCTGCCACAGGCGGCCATCGAAGGCCACGGTCAGCTCGCCGAAGCGTTCCAGGCCGTCGGTGCCGGCCAGAGTGAGCGGCGCGGCGATGCGCACGTGCTGGCCCTGCAGGGTGCGCCAGTCGGCCGGGGCCGCGGTAAGCACCACGGTGGCGCTGCTGCGCGGGGCCGGGCTGGTGGCCGGAGCCGGCGTGGCCTGCGGCTGGGCCTGGGCGAACGCAGCGGCCGGCAGCAACAGGGACAGAGCAAGGGCGAGGGAACGGCGGCGCATCGACTCACGACTCCATGAATTGAGGCGCACAGACTAACCCTGAAATGCGAAACCCCCGCGACGCGGGCGGTTTTGGCCTTGGCCGGCAAAGCCGCTGGGGGGCGCGACAGGGGAAACCGGGGCACCCGGCGGGTCCGCGGCGGTCCGGGGCTGTCCGGGGCGCTCGGGGCAACCGGCGGGTAGAGTCGACTGTCAGTCGACTATCGCGCGAAGCGCGGGCATTTCGGTGGCCCTGGGAAGAGCAGTCGACCAACGGTCGACTCTACCGGGCGTTTCGCCGTTCCCCCCATTCCCCATTCCCCGTTCGACCGTTCGCCTGTTCCCCCGTCCGGCGGTTATTTCAGGTTGCCCAGCATCCAGTCCACGGTGGCGTGGATCTGCTCTTCGGTCAGCGCCGGGTTGCCGCCCTTGGGCGGCATGATGCCGCCGTCCGGGCCGGTGTAGCCCTCGATGGCGTGCTTGTAGAGGGTGTCCTTGCCCTGTGCCAGGCGCTGGTCCCAATGCGCGTGGTCCAGGGTGGGAGCCTGGCCGACACCGGTGGTGTGGCAGGCGGTGCACAGGTTGTCGAAGATGACCTTGCCATCGGTGGTGCCGCCATAGGCCACCTGGGCGGCGGCCTTGGCCAGCGCGGCGGCCTTGGCCGCGGCCTGCGCGGCCGCGCCCGTGCTGCCGGCGTAGACCGCACCGGTGGGCGCGATGCGCTGCTCGGTGCGCTTGGCCGCCGTAGGCGACACTTCAGGCGGAATACGTGTATGGATGTACGCGGCCAGCAGGATCAGGCCAAGGGTGATGGCGGCCAACAGGGCGATCACCATGGAAAAGCGTTTCAGGAACTCCAGATCGTAATTCCGCACTCTTCGTTACCCCTGGCTGGTAGTCGTGGGACCACGGCTGAGCGACTGCGTGTAGGGGCGAGTATAGAACGCGCTTTGCGCGCGACAACAGGCGCCCGTGCTGGTGCGGCGCAACATGCGGCCGCACGCGGGTAGCGCCGGGCCATGCCCGGCGAACAGAAACCGTCGAGCAAGCTCGACGCTACGAAAGCGGGGCGCCGACGGCGCGCAGGCAGAAGCTGCAGATCGCGTCCACCAGCGCGTCTTCGTCGCGGTGTGCTTCGCGGCTGGGCGCGGTGGGGCCGACCATCGCTTCGGTGAACGCCCCCACCAGGCACGCGGCAGCAGCATGGGTGTCCTGCGCCGGCAGTTCGCCGCTGGCCACGCCTTCTTCCAGCAAGCGCAGGAACACATCGCCGAAGGCGCGGCGCCCGCGCATGCGCTCGGCCTCCACGTCCGGGTCCACCGGCTCGACGATGAAGGCATGGGCCAGCCCCGGCCCGGCCAGGGCGCGGCGCACGAAGGCGGTGATGGCCAGGCGCAGGCGCTCGCCCACCGGCCCCGGCGCGGCGGCAATGCGCTCCATGATCGCCACTTCATGGGCCACGGCCGCGTTCAGCACTTCCACGAACAGCTCGGCCTTGGAAGGGAAATGCCGGTAGATCAGCCCGGTGGACATGCCGGCCTGGGTGGCCACGGCGGTCACCGGGGCGTTGCGCCAGCCGCCAGCGGCCACCAGCGCACGGGTGGCCAGCAGGATCCGTTCACGGGCCCCGGCCAGGCGTTCTTCCATCAATGCAGAGCGTTTGTAGGCCATGTTCTGATTCTAGTTTCAATTTTTGAATTTGTGTTCACTTCTTCATCGAACCCCGCTACGCTGGGCCCGAATCGCCCGTGCGGGGCCTGCCTTCAACAGGCCCCGCTCCCCCTTCACGGGTGCGTCCATTCCCCACCTTCCCTCGTGGAGCCACCGCAATGCACGTGCCATCCCTGAACTTCGATCTTGGCGAAGAGATCGACCTGCTGCGCCAGAGCGTGGCCCATTTTGCCGCCGCCGAGGTCGCTCCGCTCGCTGCCGAGGCCGATGCCAGCAACCAGTTCCCGCTGGCGCTGTGGCCGAAGCTGGGCGAACAGGGCCTGCTGGGCCTGACCGTGGAAGAAGAATACGGCGGCACCGGCATGGGCTACCTGGCCCACGTGGTGGCGATGGAAGAGATCTCGCGCGCTTCGGGTGGCATCGGCCTGTCCTATGGCGCGCACTCCAACCTGTGCGTGAACCAGCTGCGCAAGAACGGCAGCGAGGAACAGAAGCAGCGCTTCCTGCCCGACCTGTGCAGCGGTGCCAAGGTGGGTGCGCTGGCGATGAGCGAGCCGGGCGCCGGTTCGGACGTGGTGTCGATGAAGCTGCGCGCAGACAAGCGCGGCGACCGCTACGTACTGAACGGCAACAAGATGTGGATCACCAACGGCCCCGACGCCGACGTGCTGGTGGTCTACGCCAAGACCGACATGGAGGCCGGTGCCAAGGGCATCACCGCCTTCCTGGTGGAAAAGGGCATGAAGGGCTTTTCCACCGCGCAGAAGCTGGACAAGCTGGGCATGCGCTCCTCGCCCACCTGCGAACTGGTGTTCCAGGACTGCGAAGTGCCCGAAGAAAACGTGCTGGGCGCCGTCGGCGGCGGCGTGCGCGTGCTGATGTCCGGCCTGGACTACGAGCGCGTGGTGTTGTCCGGCGGCCCGCTGGGCCTGATGGCCGCGGCCATGGACGTGGTGATGCCGTACGTGCACGAGCGCCACCAGTTCGGCGAGGCGATCGGCAGCTTCCAGCTGATCCAGGCCAAGATCGCCGACATGTACGTGGGCCTGGGCGCCTGCCGCGCCTACGTCTACGCGGTGGCGCGCGCCTGCGACCAGGGCCGCACCACCCGCCAGGACGCCGCCGGCGCCATTCTGTATGCCGCCGAAAAAGCCACCTGGCTGACCGGCCAGGCGATCCAGATCCTGGGCGGCAACGGCTACATCAACGAATACCCGACCGGCCGCCTGTGGCGCGACGCCAAGCTGTACGAAATCGGCGCCGGCACCTCGGAAATCCGCCGCATGCTGATCGGCCGCGAACTGTTCCAGCGCACCCTGTAAGGCCACTGCGATGACCGTATTGAACACCCAGCTGCAACCGGGCAGCGACACGTTTGAAAGCAACCGCGCGGCCATGCAGGCCGTGGTCGACGATCTGCACGCCACCCTGGCGCGCACTGCGCTGGGCGGCAGCGAGGCGGCACGTGCCAAGCACACCGCGCGCGGCAAGCTGCTGGTGCGCGACCGCATCGACGCCCTGCTCGACCCGGGCAGCGCCTTCCTGGAAATCGCGCCGCTGGCCGCGCACGGCATGTATGACGATGCGGTGCCCGCAGCGGGCGTGGTGGCCGGCATCGGCCGGGTAAGCGGCGTGGAGTGCGTGATCGTGGCCAACGATGCCACGGTGAAGGGCGGCACCTACTACCCGGTCACGGTGAAGAAGCACCTGCGCGCGCAGGAAGTGGCCGAACAGAACCGCCTGCCCTGCATCTACCTGGTCGATTCCGGCGGCGCCTTCCTGCCCCTGCAGGACGAGGTCTTCCCCGACCGCGATCATTTCGGCCGCATCTTCTACAACCAGGCCAACCTGTCGGCGCAGGGCATTCCGCAGATCGCCTGCGTGATGGGCAGCTGCACCGCCGGTGGTGCCTACGTGCCGGCCATGAGCGATGAAACGGTGATCGTGCGCGAACAGGGCACGATCTTCCTGGGCGGCCCACCGCTGGTGAAGGCCGCCACCGGCGAAGTGGTAACTGCCGAAGAGCTGGGCGGCGCCGATGTGCACACGCGCATTTCCGGCGTGGCCGACCACATGGCCGACAACGACCTGCAGGCACTGGCGCGGGTGCGCGCGATCATCGCCCAGCTGAACTGGCGCAAGCCGGAACCGGCGATGGCCGTGCAGGCACCCGAAGAGCCGCTGCTGCCGGCGCATGAGCTGTATGGCGTGATTCCCGCCGACACGCGCAAGCCCTACGACGTGCGCGAAGTGATCGCGCGCCTGGTGGACGGCTCGCGTTTTGATGAATTCAAGCCGCGCCATGGCGCGACCCTGGTCACCGGTTTTGCCCATCTGAACGGCTACCCGATCGGCATCATCGCCAACAACGGCATCCTGTTCTCCGAATCGGCCCTGAAAGGCGCGCACTTCATCGAACTGTGCACCCAGCGCAACATCCCGCTGGTGTTCCTGCAGAACATCACCGGCTTCATGGTCGGCCGCAAGTACGAACAGGGCGGCATCGCCAAGGACGGGGCCAAGCTGGTGATGGCCGTGGCCTGCGCCAAGGTGCCCAAGTTCACCGTGGTCATCGGCGGCTCGTTCGGCGCCGGCAACTACGGCATGTGCGGCCGCGCCTATTCGCCCAACTTCCTGTGGATGTGGCCCAACGCACGCATCGGCGTGATGGGCGGCGAGCAGGCCGCCAGCGTGCTGGCCACGGTGAAGCGCGATGGCATCGAGGCCAAGGGCGGCCAGTGGCCGGCCGAAGAAGAAGATGCATTCAAGGCGCCCATCCGCGAGCAGTTCGAACAGCAGGGCCACCCCTACTACGCCAGTGCCCGCCTGTGGGATGACGGCGTGATCGATCCGGTCGATACCCGCCGCGTACTGGCCCTGGCGCTGTCGGCCAGCCTGAACGCCGCCCCGCAGCAGACGCGCTTCGGCGTGTTCCGCATGTAACCCATGCCATGACCGAGCACGCTCCCATGAAGCCCGTTGCCATGTTCACCAAGATCCTGATCGCCAACCGTGGCGAAATCGCCTGCCGCGTGATTGCCACCTGCCGTCGCCTGGGCATCGCCACCGTGGCGGTGTATTCCGATGCCGACCGCACCGCGCGCCACGTGCGCCTGGCCGACGAAGCCGTGCATATCGGCCCGGCCGCCGCCCGCGACAGCTACCTGCGCGCCGACGTGCTGCTGGACGCGGCGCGGCGCACGGGTGCGCAGGCCATCCATCCCGGTTATGGCTTCCTGTCCGAGAATGCGGACTTCGCCGATGCGTGTGCCGCTGCGGGCATCACCTTCATTGGGCCGCCGGCCAGCGCCATCCGCGCGATGGGTGACAAGAGCGCGGCCAAGGCGCTGATGGCCCAGGCCGGCGTACCGCTGACCCCGGGCTACCACGGCGACCAGCAGGCACCGGCCTTCCTGCGCGAACAGGCCGATGCCATCGGCTACCCGGTACTGATCAAGGCCAGCGCCGGCGGCGGTGGCAAGGGCATGCGCAAGGTTGAACGCAGCGACGATTTCGTCGATGCGCTGGCCAGCTGCCAGCGCGAGGCGGCATCGGCTTTCGGCAACGACCATGTGCTGGTCGAAAAGTATGTCGAGCGCCCGCGCCACATCGAGATCCAGGTGTTCGGCGATTCCCACGGTGATGCGGTCTACCTGTTCGAGCGCGACTGCTCGGTGCAGCGCCGCCACCAGAAGGTGCTGGAAGAAGCACCGGCGCCGGGCATGAGCGCCGAGCGCCGCGCGGCCATGGGCAAGGCGGCCGTCGATGCCGCGCGCGCGGTGGGCTACGTGGGCGCCGGCACGGTGGAGTTCATTGCCGGTCCGGATGGCGATTTCTACTTCATGGAAATGAACACCCGCCTGCAGGTGGAACATCCGGTGACCGAGTTCATCACCGGCACCGATCTGGTGGAGTGGCAGCTGCGTGTTGCGGCTGGCCAGCCGATGCCGCTGCGCCAGGAGCAATTGGCCATCCACGGCCACGCCATCGAAGCGCGGCTGTATGCCGAAGATGCCGACCGCGGCTTCCTGCCGTCCACCGGCACCCTGCGCCGCCTGCGACTGCCGACGCCGTCGGCGAACGTGCGCGTGGATACCGGCGTAGAGGAAGGCGACAGCATCACCCCGTACTACGACCCGATGATTGCCAAGCTGATCGTCTGGGACGTGGACCGCGATGCCGCGCTGCGCCGCATGAGCCAGGCCCTGGCCGACTGCCAGGTGGTGGGCGTGACCACCAATGCCGGCTTCCTGCGCCGGCTGGTGAACACCGATTCGTTTGCCAACGCGAAGCTGGATACCGCGCTGATCGAACGCGAGCAGACCGCACTGAATGCAGTGGGCGATGCCGATGACGATCTGTGGCAGCTGGCGGCCGTCGCGGCCGTGGCCAGCGCCGCGCGTGCCGGCAGCGATGCACGCGATCCGCATTCGCCCTGGCAGGCGCAGGACGGCTGGCGCCTGGGTACCGCCGCAGCGCGCGTGCTGCCGCTGCAGCAGGGCGAGCGCACGCGCACGCTGAAGGTGTGGGCGCAGGCCGACGGCTGGCGCGTGCAGTGCGATGACGCGGCGCCGGCAACGCTGATCGGCACCGCCGATGCACAGCAGCTGACGTTGCAGGTAGGTGGCCGGCGCCGGGCGGCGCAGCTGCTGCGCGACGGCGGCCAGCTGTTCCTGTTCGATGCAGCGGGCCAGCACCGCTTCACCCTGCACGATCCGGTTGCCGAATCGGACACCGCCAGCGCCGACGCCGGCAGCCTGCTGGCACCGATGCCGGGCAGGATCGTGGCCACCCTGGTCCAGGCCGGCACCCAGGTGAAGCGCGGCACGCCGCTGGTCGTGCTGGAGGCCATGAAGATGGAGCACACCCTGCAGGCACCGGCCGATGGCACGGTGAAGGGGTACCGCGCCAAGGCGGGCGACCAGGTGGGGGATGGCGCGGTGCTGGTGGATTTCGAGGCGGGTTGACGGTTTCAGGTTCCCGGCTGCCAGACCTGGCGGCCGGGATCGAACTCACTGGTTGTCATCAGCTCACTGCGCCAGCCAATCCCACAGATGGCCATGGGGCTCTGCTGCATCGGATCCAGCTCGAGTACCTGCTCGATATCATGCTCATTGATCGCGGCGGTGACGAAGGCGCCCAGCCGGGCCTCGGTCGCACACGAAAGCAGCAGCTGCGAGGCGTGACCAACGTCGAGAATCACCGCACGGTAGGCCTTCGGATGCTGGCGATACTTCCAGAAGGTACGCGCAAAGCGTGGTGCAAGAATCACCTGAACATGGGCATCGGCAAACCACTGCTGCCCGGCAACAAACCGCCGGGCCAACGCAGCGGGATCGTCAACCAGCCCAGCAACGGGGCTGAGGCTGTGGTCGATGGGATGGTAGCGGTACAGGCCGGGCTCCAGGCCCAGGACGGACTGGACCAGCAGGAAGGCGTCGGTGGGATGCAATCCCCCCGCAGAGGGCACGTTCTTCTTCAGGAAGATCGCGTCATCACCTTCGCGCTGCTCTCCATGACTGGCGAACACCCGCCATAGCAGCTGTGAGAGCGTGGCAAGGTCGAGCAGGCGTGTGCGATCAAAGTTGCGGCAGGTAGCGCGCTGTTTGAGCCAGGCATCGAAGGGCACTTCATCAGGCACCACCAGATCGATGGCGCGCTCTCCAAGCTCGGCACATGCCGGCGGTGGCGGACCCAGTTGCCTGCACAGGCCCGCTGCCGTCTCCAGTCCCGCTTCGCGCAGTGCTGTCACACTGTCCTGGTTCTGCCAGCGCGCGAGCCGATGCATGACCGCCGCAGGCGTCCACCAGGAGGTGGCTGAGAAGGCTCGCTCGGCCTCCTGCCACGCGAGATCCTCATCGCCATCGGCGAACACGAGGCCGGCTTGGCACAGACGCGCGATGACGCCACGCGAAAACTGCGGACCGTCTTCCGTCCATTGCTCAGCGGGCATCCGCCCCAATGCCAGCAGCATGTCCTCGTCCAGCACGACCGCTGCGTCCAGATGCGGAGCAACGGCAACCCACTGCGTGCTGCTGACGACCGAGGTTCCGCCCGCCAGCAGGTCGGCCACAGCGTAATGTTCGACCGTGCGCAGTTCGATCATGAGCTGCTGGCAGCGGCGGAAGCGGGGTACGGGCATGGCGGTGGTCCGGGAAGTCGACAGAGAGGTTTTCGGCCGCAGCAGCTGGAACTGTCGGCTCAAGCCATCGCGGCCGCCGCCGCTACCTGCACTGGCATCATGCAACTGCCATCGCGCTTTTTCCCAGAACCAGAGGCCGTAGAATGACCCCCGATCTTCCCCTGCTCTCCCCCGAGCAAGCGCTGCAGCTGCTCGACCTGCTGTCCAGCGACGACGCGTTCCGAGCTGTTTTCCATGAAACCCCGGCCAAGGCGCTGGGCGCGATTGCACCCGATGTCGCCGAGGCATGCAAGGATTGCAGCACCCAGGGCCCACTGGCCAGCAAGGAGGAGTTTGCCCAGGCGCGCGACCGCTTGGTGGAACGCCTCACCGCCGATGCAGTGTTCCGCGTGCCCCACTGCTTCGTCAGTGGCGAGATTGACGCGCAGCTGCGGCACCCGCCGGCACCGTAAGGGATGCGTTCTGCTGCGCCAAGGCCCAGGTGCGGGCCTGGCGCAGTTCGCTGGTGTTGACCAGCTGCATCACGTAGGACCCCGCACTTTCCGCATAGGCACGGCCTGCATTGGCCAGCAGCCACTGGCGTGCTTCCGGCTCGCCCGGGTCGTGCTCGGCCGCCAGTGCTTGCCAGCGCACAACGCGCGCCTGGAACAGTTCAGTACCATCCAACAGAGGCTGCAGACGGGCAAGGGCTTCTGCCGCATGCCCCTGCAGGCGGTCGGCGTTGGCCTCGACCAAGGTCACCATCTGCCGACTTCGCAGGTCGCCGACCGAATCGGACAGTTCCTTCAGGGCAGGCAATAGATCGCCTGCCACCTGTGAATGGTCTGCGCGCTGCGCGCCATAGGCCGCCGCTGCGGCCAGAAACATCCATTCGGCGCGATCCTGTCCCTTGGTCGCCTTGACGCGGGCCAGCAGTCCGCGAGTGACGCGATCAAAAGCCGAAGCGTCCGCTGGACGACCGCTTTCGGTAGCCAGCAGCAGCGCCTGGAGTTCGAACATCTGGCAGGCCAGCACGCTTTCTCCGCAGGCCTTCAGCGCGCGCTTGTTGGCGGCGGCGGCACGCGCGGTGTCGCCGGCATCGACTGCCACGGCAACGCCTTCCAAGCCGTTGCCAAACCCCCGATCGGGTTCGCCGTCGATCATTCGCTGTGCACCGGCGAGGTCACCTGACGCTGCCGTGGCCGCAACGAGGTGGCGGTTGCTGGTCCATCGCCCCAACCTGGCGGATACGCGGTAGCTTTCCAATGCACCAGCATAGTTGTTCTGGGCAAGCTGCGCGCGGCCGACATCCTGCCATGCGATGGACTGCAGGGGATTGGCGGCAACGGTGGCCTTCCTGGCCGACGCTTCGGATTCGGGATAGCGCCCCAGGGTCTGCATGGCCCAGGCGTAGTTCGCGTGGGCACCGTGATAATCCGGATACAGATCAGCCAGCAGCTTCCATTTGGCGGACACCTCCTCGAGGCGGCCATCTTCCAGCTCGGTACGCCATGCATCCAGATACAGGCGATCACGGCCGGGAAGGCGGGCACGGATGCCACCGGCACGGTTCAGCATGCGCCGGGCGTTGTCCAGATCACCGCGGGCGACATAGACCCGCATCTGCCCCAGATAAGCGAAGGCGAACAGGGGATCGAAGCGCGATGCCTGCTCGAAGAAGCGCAGCGCTTCGTTGTAATGACCATCGCCGTAGGCCTGCAGGCCTATCGCGTAGGCGTGCAGTGCATCCAGATCACTGGTGGCCACCTGCGGCAGCGGCAGCGACGTCTGCGAAACCTGCTTCATGGCCTCGCCCAGCTCGTTGCGCAGGGCCACCGTAACCGCATCAGTGGAGGCAAACAGCGATTCCATCCCCCGCTGCTCGGCATGCGTGGTCCACACCACCTTGCCGGTGGTGGGATCGATCAGCTGCGCGGTCACCCGCAAGCGACCATGCAGCTCTTCCACACGCGGCACCACGACCGCACGTGCGCCTTCACGCAGCGCGACTTCCACTGCAGCCTGCGTGTCCAGCAGGCCACGTTCCTGGCGCATCCGCTCCAACGTGTCCTGCACCTTGATGTTGCTGAGCACATTGACGTACCGGGACTGCTCCAGGCTGATGCGGAAGGCCTGTTCGAAGCCATCGTCCAGCAACATATTGCCGGACAGGTTCTGTACGTCCGCCAGTACGATCCATTCGCGTTCGGCGAAAGCGATGGCAGGCGCGGGTCGCAACAGCGACCAGCCGATGAGAGCCAACACCAGCGCCGCTACGGCATTCATCGCCATAGGCAGGGGTCTGCGCCACCACGCAATCGAGCGGCGCGCCTTGCCGTGGCTGCGAGGCCTGCGGAATTCGGCCTCACCCGGCACGCCGACCTCGAACACTTCCTGTTCACTGGCGATGCCCTTGAAGCGCCAGCGACCATGTGATTTCCACTGAAGACTCTGTCCTCGGCTGCCCAGCTCGCCGGCGCTGCGCCGGACCGTCGACTCGGCCGACGCCGATACCAGGATCTGCCCAGGGCGGGCCAGCTGCATGAGCCGCGCGGCCATGGGCTTGGCCAGCCCCTCGACCTCGACCGGCTTGGCACCGTGGGCCACGGCCTCGGCACTGTTGTTCCAGAGGATGACTTCGCCCACGTTCAAGCCCGCGCGGGCACGGAGGCTGACATTGCGCGCGGTGCCAAGCACGGCCAGTTCACTCTGGTAGTCAAGTGCGAACCCCAGTGCGTCGATCGGGCGTTCGAACAGCAGGAACAGGCCATCGGACCGATCGATCAGGCGTCCGTTCCAGGTCTGCTGAAGCCGCAGCACCAAGCGGTCATGGTCCTGGAAAAGTTCTGCGGCTGCACTGTCACCTATACGTTCAACCAGGGTAAGTGAGTCGCAGAGATCGGTGAAGAGCAACGCGCGCAGCTGCGGGCTGTGCGGGGTCGACGTTCCGGTGTCGCCGTTCATCACCTGGGTCTCCGCTCATTGTACGTCCGGGCCGTGGGCCCATCGCAGGCAGTTTCCGCCGGCGCGCTTTGCTTCGTAAAGCGCCCGATCGGCACCGGCATACCACTCGCTCCAGTCGGCCTCAGGTACCAGCATGCTTACGCCAATGCTGGCCAGGCTGACGTGCGGGGTGCCGTGGCCGCGTTCCAGCAGGCCGTGCACGGCGCTGAGGATGAACTCGGCGGCATGCTGGGCGGCCTCGCGGTCGGCGCGGCGCAGGATCAGGCAGAACTCATCGCCGCCCAGGCGGCAGGCCAGATCGTGCTCGCCGGCCATTGAACGCAGGATGTTGCCCATGCTCTGCAGCACCCGGTCGCCGGCCTGGTGGCCATGGCGGTCGTTGATCTGCTTGAAGTGGTCGCAGTCGATCAGCAGCAACGCCTGCGGCGGGCCGTCGGGGTGCGCGCGCGATTCCTTCAGGTACAGGGTCAGGCCGCGGCGGTTGTGCAGTCCGGTCAGTTCATCGGTACGCACCAGCTCGCGCGTATGGGTGAGCTGGTGGGTGGTGATGTACAGGTTGTCCAGCGCGGTTTCCAGGTCGTGGTTGCGCCGCCGCAGCTGGCTGATCAGCGCCTGTTCGTTGGCCAGCACGCGCATGATCGTGCGGCGCAGGAACTGCGCCACCAGGCCGGGATCGGCATCGACCAGGCGCTGGAAGGCATCCGGGCCCAGTTCCAGCACCGTGCAGTCGCTCATCGCGCGGGCGCCGGCGCTGCGGGCGTGGTTGCCCATCAGCAGGCCCAGTTCGCCGAAGAACTCGTGGCGGCCCAGGGTCTTCACCAGCAGGTCTTCGCCGAAGTCCAGTTCAATCTGGCCTTCCAGGATGACGTACATGCTCTGGCCGGGGTGCCCGCGCAGGAACAACCACTGGCCGGCCGGCAGCGGGCGCGGCTGGGCAAACTGCGCGAACAGGGCCACTTCAGCGTCGGAAAGCACGGCATGCGTCATCCCGGCCATCGCCGCTGTGGCGATACCGGATGTCATGTCTGATGTCTCGGCTGAACCCCTGCCGGTCATTCCCTGCCGCCAGCGTCCCCTGGTGAGCAGCGGAGCATAGCACCGCTTGAAACTGTGCGCCGCTTCTCATTTTGCGTCAAATCGCCGCAGATCCCGGTGGGTTGCCCCGCGCAGCGCCTATTCAGCTGACGCAGTGCTCAGTTCGCTTACAACAACGCCGGCAGGTCCCCCGACCTGCCGGCGTCGTCTGGCCCTTCCCTGGCCACCCTGATCGGGGGTCGTAGGCCGGTGTCGGCCGGATTACGTCAGTCGAGCAAGCTCGACTCTACGGACCGGGGCCGGCGGGATTCGGCTCAGGCCGCGCGTTCGCTGCGCCCGCCGTGGAACTGTTCTTCCTCGGTCGAGCCGGTCAGCGCGGTGGTCGAGGACTGCCCCTGCTGGATCGCCTGGGTCACCGCATCGAAATACCCAGTGCCCACTTCGCGCTGGTGCTTCACGGCGGTGAAACCACGCTCGGCGGCTTCGAATTCGGCCTCCTGCAGTTCAACGAAGGCGCTCATCTGGCGGCGCGCATAGCCGTGGGCCAGGTTGAACATGCCGTAGTTCAGCGCGTGGAAGCCGGCCAGGGTGATGAACTGGAACTTGTAGCCATAGCTGCCCAGCTCGCGCTGGAACTTGGCGATGGTCGCGTCATCCAGGTTCTTCTTCCAGTTGAAGCTGGGCGAGCAGTTGTAGGCCAGCAGCTTGCCGGGGAACTTCGCGTGGATCGCTTCGGCGAATTTCCGTGCGAATTCCAGGTCCGGCTTGCCGGTCTCGCACCACACCAGATCAGCGTAGGGGGCGTAGGCCAGGCCGCGGCTGATCGCCTGGTCCAGACCGTTGCGGGTCTTGTAGAAGCCTTCCACGGTGCGCTCGCCGGTGGTGAACGGGCGGTCGTTGGCATCGATGTCGCTGGTCAGCAGATCGGCCGCTTCGGCATCGGTGCGCGCCACCAGCAGGGTCGGCACGCCCAGCACGTCGGCGGCCAGGCGCGCGGCGTTGAGCTTCTCGATCGCCTCGCGGGTCGGCACCAGCACCTTGCCGCCCATGTGCCCGCACTTCTTCACCGACGCCAGCTGGTCTTCGAAGTGCACGCCCGCCGCACCGGCTTCAATCATCGCCTTCATCAGCTCGAAGGCATTGAGCACGCCGCCGAAACCGGCCTCGGCGTCGGCCACGATGGGCTGCAGGAAATCGATCTCGTCCTTGCCTTCGGCATGGTGCAACTGGTCGGCGCGCAGCAGGGTGTTGTTGATGCGCTTGACCACCGCCGGCACCGAATCGGCCGGGTACAGCGACTGGTCCGGGTACATCTGCCCGGCCAGGTTGGCATCGGCGGCCACCTGCCAGCCCGACAGATAGATCGCCTTCAGCCCGGCCTTGACCTGCTGCATGGCCTGGTTGCCGGTCAGCGCGCCCAGCGCATTGACGAACTCACGCTCGTGCAGCGACGCCCACAGCTTTTCCGCGCCCAGCCGGGCCAGCGAATGCTCGATATGGACCGTGCCGCGCAGGCGCACCACGTCGGCGGCGCTGTAGTTGCGCTGGATGCCTTCCCAGCGCGGGTGGGTGTCCCAGTCGTGCTGGATCTGTTCGGCAGTGGGCAGCGTGCTCATGTCTTTCTCCAGTTCGGTTCGTGCAGCGGGTGCAGCGGGGAAGGAAGCGGCGTGGGATGGCGTGCAGCGGTCAGTCGATGCGCGCGTAGGCCGGCAGGGTCAGGAAATCGGTCAGGTCGTTGCTGCGGCTCAGTTCGCCCAGCAGGGTGATGGCTTCGGCAATGCGGCTGCCGCCGGGCAGCGCACTGGTGTCGCCCAGTCGTGCCGGCAGCTGCGCCAGGGTGGTGTCGAGCAGGCCCAGGTCGATGGCGGTGCCATCGTCCAGCTGCTGCCCCGGCGTGTGCAGCCACTGCCACAACTGGCTGCGGCTGATCTCGGCGGTAGCCGCGTCTTCCATCAGGTGGTGGATCGGCACGCAGCCGTTGCCGTCCAGCCAGGCGGCCAGGTAGCGCACGCAGACTTCCACGTTGCCCTCGAAACCGGCGCGGGTGATGCTGCCCAGCGGCCGTGCAATCAGCTCATCACGGCCCACGCGCACGTCCTGGCGCAGCACGCTGTGCTGGTTCGGGCCCGGCATGTGTTCGTCGAAGATTGCCTGCGCCACCGGAATCAGCGCCGGGTGCGCGACCCAGGTGCCATCGTGGCCGGCGCTGACTTCGCGCAGCTTGTCGGCGCGCACGCGGGCCATGGCCTGCTCGTTGGCCGCGGCATCGTGGTTGATCGGAATCTGTGCGGCCATGCCACCCATCGCATGCGCACCGCGGCGGTGGCAGGTCTGGATCAGCAGTTCCGAATAGGCCTTCAGGAACGGCTGGGTCATGGTCACCTGGCCACGCTCGGGCAGCACCCGGTCGGCGTGGCGGCGGAAGGTCTTCAGGTAGGAGAAGATGTAATCCCAGCGGCCGCAGTTCAGGCCGACGATGCGGTCACGCAGCGCGTGCAGGATCTCGTCCATCTCGAACACGGCCGGCAGCGTTTCGATCAGCACGGTCACCTTGATCTGCCCGTGCGGCACGCCCAGCATCCCTTCGATGTGCGACAGCGCGGTTTCCCACAGCGCGGCCTCTTCCATGCTCTGCAGCTTGGGCAGGTAGAAGTACGGGCCGCGATCCTTGGCCTGCAGCGCGCGGGCGTTGTGGAAGGCGAACACGGCCGCGTCGAACAGGCCACCGGCCAGCGGCTGGCCGTCCACGGCCACGTGCTTTTCGTCCAGGTGCCAGCCGCGCGGGCGCACGATCAGCACCGCCTGTTCCTCAAAGGGGCGCAGGGTGTAGTGCTTGCCATTGGCGGCGGTGAATTGCAGATCGCCACGCACGGCGGCAGCCAGCGACTGCTGCCCGGCCAGCAGGTTGCGCCAGGTGGGCGAGGTGGAATCCTCGAAGTCGGCCATGAACACCTTGGCGCCGGAGTTCAGCGCATTGATGACCATCTTCGGGTCGGTCGGGCCGGTGATTTCCACGCGGCGGTCCTGCAGCGCGGCCGGCAGCGGGGCCACGGTCCAGTCGCCGCTGCGGATCGCGGCGGTGTCAGCGCGGAAATCCGGCAGGCCGCCCTGATCGAAGAACGCCTGGCGCTCACGACGGGCCTGCAGCCGCGCCTGCCGACCCGGTTCCACCGCGCGGTGCAGCGACACCAGCAGGGCCAGCAGCGGCGCCGGCAGCACGGTGTCCTGGCCGGCCACGCGGGTCGCCAGGGCGATGCCGGGGGTGGCCTTGGCCGGGGTGGAGGGAACGGCGGAAGCGACGGCGGACATGGGGCAACTCCAGCGGTGGGGGAAGGCCCCCAAAGTGCCGCCGCGCCCCAGTATTTGGCAAAACAGTTTTTGCAATGCTCTACATAAAACGTGCTAATACTTGTGACGCCATGCCCACACGCAGCCCGCCAAGTCCGCGTTTTTCCTACAAATCCGACCGGCTGAAGCCGTTGCGCGCGTTCTGCCAGACGGTGCGCCTGGGCTCGGTCTCACGGGCAGCTGAGGCGCTGTTCGTCAGCCAGCCGGCCATCAGCCTGCAGTTGCAGGCGCTGGAACGCGAGCTGGGAGTGCCGCTGTTCGAGCGCAGCGGGCGGCGCCTGGTGCCCAGCCGCGAGGGCCAGCTGCTGTACGAGATGGCGCAGCCGCTGGTGGAAAGCCTGGACGGGCTGGAAGCGCGCTTCCGCGACAAGGTGCGCGGGCTGGATGCGGGCGAACTGAACATCGCCGCCAACAGTTCCACCATCCTGTACCTGCTGCCGAAGATCGTCGAACGCTTCCGCCAGCACCATCCCGATGTGCGCCTGACCCTGCACAACGCGATCAGCGCCGACGGCACCGACCTGCTGCGCGAGGATGCGGCCGACCTGGCCATCGGTTCGATGACCGACGTGCCGGCCGACCTGACCTATGCCCCGGCCTACCGTTTCGAGCAGGTGCTGATTGCCCCGCACGACCATCCGCTGGCCAGCGGCGGCGAGCTGGAACTGGCCGACATCGCGCGCTACCCCTTGGTGCTGCCACCGAAGCGGCAGATCACCTACCGGCTGGTGGACCAGGTCTTCCAGCGCCACCGCATTGCGTACACCGTTGCGCTGGAAGTGGGCGGTTGGGAAGTGATCAAGCAGTACGTGGCGATGGGCATGGGCATTTCCATCGTGCCGGCGCTGTGCCTGCACGAAAGCGACGGCGAACGGCTGGCGGCGCGGTCGATGAAACGCTGGTTCCCGGAGCGCAGCTACGGGGTGATCGTGCGCCGGGGCAAGGCGCTGTCGGCGCAGGCGCGGGCGTTCATCGACCTGGTGCAGCCGGAGTTGTTCAGCCCGCGCGATTACGACCAGAGCGGGCATTCAGAGCGGTAGGTTCGGCTCTTGGTAGGTGTCGACCTTGGTCGACACGGTAGATCCACGCCATGCGTGGATGCGCTTGACCTACCGGGGTCAGAGCCCGCCGCTGCACGACGGGATCTGACCCCCTGTATAGACTGAGCCCATGTCCATCGAACTTCGCCATCTGCGTTACTTCCTGGCCGTTGCCGATACGCTGCACTTCGGCCAGGCGGCCGAGCGGCTGGGCATGTCACAGCCGCCACTCAGCCAGCAGATCCGGCAGCTGGAAGAACTGATCGGGGCACGCCTGTTCGTGCGCAGCCATCGCCGGGTGCAGCTGACCCCTGCTGGCGAGCTGCTGCAGGAGCGCGCGCGGGCCATCGTGCTGCAGGTGGAAAGCGCGGTGGAGGAGGTGCAGCGTGCGCAGCGCGGCGAGCAGGGAGAACTGCATATCGGCCTGACCCGGGCCACCCCGCTGTCGCCGCAGATTCCACGTTCGATCCTGCACTACCGCCAGCAGTACCCGCAGGTGCGGCTGCAGCTGAGCGAGATGAACACCCTGCAACAGATCGATGCGCTGCTGGACGGCAGCCTGGACGTGGGCATCATCCGCAAGCGCACCTTGCCGCCGGAGCTGGTGGCGCACAGCCTGTTCGTCGATCCGTTGGCGCTGATCGTGCATGCCGACCACCCTGCCCTGCGCCGGCTGTCAGCCAGCGGCGCGCTGTCGCTGCGCGATTTCGCCCAGGAGCCCTTCGTGGCGTTCCGCCGCAGCGCCGGTGCCGGTATCCACGACCACATGATCGCGCTGTGCGCGGCGGCGGGGTTCACCCCGCGCATCGTGCAGGAGGCGGGCGAAGCATCCACCCTGATCAGCCTGGCCGCCGCGGGCCTCGGTGCGGCGATCCTGCCGGCGTCGTGCGATCACATCCGCGTGGAAGGCGCGCGATTCGTGGCGCTGGCCGACGCCGGTGCGCATTCGGAAGTGCAGCTGGCGTGGCGCCGCGAAGGAGTGACGCCGTTGATCCGCAATTTCGCCGGCTTGCTGCGTGGCGCATTCGCGGCGGAATGACCGCGGGCACCTTGTAGTGGTAGTGGCCAACCTTGGTTGGCCCGCGCCAGAGTGCCGACCAAGGTCGGCACCTACCAGAGCGGACGCACGCGGAACCCGCCGGGAGTTCAGGCGGTCACCGGCTGCGGGGTTGATCCGCAATTTCGCCGGCTTGCTGCGTGGGGCATTCGCGGCGTAATGAGCGCGGCACCTTGTAGTGGTAGTGGCCAACCTTGGTTGGCCCGCGCCAGAGTGCCGACCAAGGTCGGCACCTACCAGAGCGGACGC